>JACXUS010000411.1 GCA_014763785.1 Sphingomonadales bacterium
TCGTCCGGGCAGGCATAGCCGCCAGCCGCCACGCCCTCGGCCACCGCGCCTGCGGTGCCGGGTGCGGCGGTCGGGGGCGCTTCCGGGGCGGCAGAGGCCGGGGCTTCGGTCTTCTGCACCGCGCCGGCCTCGGGGGCGGGCGTCGTGGTGGGCGGTGCGTCTGCCGGTGCGACGGCCGGTGCTGTCGGGGCTTCGGGCGCGCTGGCCGCATCGGGATCGGCAACCGTGCCGACGCTCAGCGGCTGCCGCGCCGCCACGGCGGCCTCGCCGTCGATCTCGCTGAAGACATAGACCAGCTCATACTCCCCCGGTTCCGAGGGCGCCAGCAAGGGCTTGGCCGGGCCATAGGCATTGTCGAACATATCCTGCACATAAAGGCTCTGGTCCCAGGAATAGAGCGCGCCATCGCGCCAGATCTCGACCCGGTCGCTCTGCCCCATGCCGCCAATCAGCGTCACCGGCACCCGCGCGCCGGGCGCGACCGCGGGCGGGGCGACAAGGCGCATCTCGGGGCGGGCCTCGACCACGATCTCGAACCGGGCCATCGCCTGATCGACGGGCATATCGGCGTTGCGATGGAAGACCAGCAGATAGCGGCCCGGCTCGGCCGGGGTGCGGAAGGTCCCGACATAGGCGCCAAGCCGGCTCTCCTGCGTGGCATAGTCGATCCGGCGGTCGGCGGTCGTGGCGGCATCGGCGGGCAGCACCGACAGGACGAAATCGCCGCCGCCGGTGGCCAGCCCCTCTTGCGGGATGCGATAGGGGAGCAGCCCGTTGATCCCGGCGCGGAAGGCCCCCGCGGGCGCGGGCATCTCAAGGCTCGGCAGCAGGCCGCGGAAGGGCACATAGATCGTGTTGTTTTGCCCGGCCACGATTTCGGCGGTGGTCTCGCCATGCCCCTCTTCGCCAGCCTCTGCGGTGATCTGCCAGCGGCCCTCGGGCAGTTCGACCGTCAGATGCTGGGCAAGGGTGAAATCCAGCTGACCCAGCGCGCGGCTTTCACCACTGTTCAGATCGGTGGCATGGAAGCGCACCCGGTCAGGGCGGCCCGCGATGTCGGCGCGGATCGACAGGTGCAGCGCCGCCGTGCCGGGCAGGGCAGGGGTCTTCGGGGCCGCCGCAGTGCGCAAAAGCGCCGCGGAGAGCTCTGCGCCCGATTGCGTGGCCAGCACCAGCCCGCCGGTCTGCTCGGCCACACAGGCGATCTGGCGCACCTCGCCCTCGGTCAGGCCAAAGCCCACCACATGGGCGCGCAGCGGCACACCGCCCGCCGCAAGCTCGGCCGCGACGGCACAAGGGTCGCCCCCGCAGGTCTCCAGCCCGTCGGTGATCAGCACGATATCGGCCTCCTCGGCCTGCGGCGGGATCTGCGCCGCGGCATGGCGCAGGGCATCGGCCAGCGGCGTCTTGCCCCGCGGCATCAGCGCGCGCAGCCGCGCCCCAAGCGCGGGCCCGTCCTGCACCGCCACCGGGGCGACGGTCTCGATATCGCTGCAATCGCCGCGGCGGTTATGGCCATAGGCGATGACGCCCAGCGGCTGCGAAGGGTCGCGCGCGGCCAGAAAATCGCCCAGAACATCGCGCGCCACTTCGATGCGCGAGCGCCCCTCGGGCAGGGCCGCCCACATCGAGCCGGACCCGTCCAGCACCAGCACCGTGGCGCGATCCTGCGCCGCTGCAAGGGCCGGAAAGGCCAGAAAAAGGACCGAGACCACCGCGATCTTGACTGACATCCGCACCGCCTTGTTGTTTCACTTCACAGCTTTGTTTGACGCTAGAAAGCTTTTCCGCGACATTCAACCTCAGGAAATCCATAGGTAGGGCATGCAGACCGACGACTTCGCCGAGCGGATCGCCATGGAAACGGACCCCGATCTGCTGTGGGGGTTGGCTGCGGCATGGCTTGAGGGGATGGGG
>JACXUS010000117.1 GCA_014763785.1 Sphingomonadales bacterium
ATTTAAAGCAAGATGAAAGGCAAAACCGGGTCTTCTGCTTTCATCTTGCCCGAAATATCCCGAGGGTGAGGCCGAAGGCCGAGGGGGCAGGGCCCCCTATCCCCGGCCTTTTGCAAGCGCCGACAGCGCCAGTGAGGCCAGCACGCAAAAGGTCAGCAGCCACAGCCCCCAGCCGGTTTCGAGCCGCCCGACGCCGACGCCCTTGGCCACCACCACATAAAGCGCGATCAGGAAGATATCGGCCATCGCCAGCCGCCCGATCTGGCGGATCGGCCCCAGCCATCGCGGCGCGGCCAGCCCGAAATCCACCGCCGCCAGCCCCAGCACCTTGGCCAAGGGCGCGACGAGGGCGAAGAGCCCGACGATCAGCGCCAGAAAGATATCTTTGCCCCAGAGCACCCCGAGCCCCGACAGCACCGAGATCGCGTCGAGATCGAAAAACGGCAGCAGGCCTGCGCGCAAAAGTGGCGCGGACCAGGCCACCGGGAACAGCACCAGAAGCGCCAGATTGGCGTATTGGTGGATCATTTCACAGGTTTCGGCAGGCTCACCACATTGGCGGGCACGGGCTCTTCCAGCTCATAGCCCAGGGGCGGCAGCACCGCGCGCAGATCGCGTTCCAGAAGCTTGAACAGATCCGACAGCTGGCGTTCCTCGGTTTCGACATCGGTCAGCCAGCGTTTCAGCTCGTCGCAGGTGCGCCGCGCCACGGCGATCTGCTCGGCCAGCGTCTGCGCCTCGCGCTGGCGGCTTTCCAGAAAGCTGCGCGCGCGGGCGACCTTGTCGTCGGAATAGATCCGCGCCAGATCGCGCGCCTGATAGGACATCTGCGCGGCGAGCTCGAGCAGCTCGGGCTCGAGATGGCCCAGATCGGGATGCTTGCGCAGATGCTCGAGCCGGGCGCGCATTGCGTCGAACTCGGGCGCCAGCGCAAAGGCGCCCTGCCGGTCGGCGGCATGGGCCGCGGCATAGGCGCGCGCCACATCCTCCATCCCGATATGGAAATCGCGGTGGCTGCGTTCGAGCCGCGCGACGCGGGCATGGGCGGGCAGATAAAGGAAAAGGACAAGGCCCAAGGCCGCCAGCCCGCCCTCGATCCAGGGACCGGCGCCGGGCAGGGTGATCTCGCCAAAGCGCAGCGCGACCGAGAGCCAGGGGATCAGCCCCAGCGCCGAGGCCAGAAACAGCCCGAGGCTCGCCAGAGCGAAAAGAAACACCACCCCAGACAGCGCGCTGCCCGCCAGCGCCATCACGCGGTCGCCAACCGAAAGGGCCGGGACCCCGCCCGGATGCCGCGCCGCGGCGCTTGCCCTGTCACTCATCCCCAACCCCCCAGTTCGGTTAACGAACTGTCAGATATTTCCGGGGGGATTTCAACTCTGGATTTGAAATCAAAGGCTTCGCGGGCGATCTTCAGGCGTGCTCAGCGCAGCGCGGCAATCGGCCCCTCGGGGCGGCCATGGATGAATTGTTGCACATAAGCATTTGACGTTACGTCCATTTCCGAGATCGCGCCCTGCCATTGCACGCGGCCCTCGTGCAGCAGCAGCACCCGGTCGGCAATCGCCCGGACCGAGATCATGTCATGGGTGATGGTGATCGCGCTCGCGCCCATCTCGGTCACGATGCCGCGGATCAGATCGTTGATCACGCCCGCCATGATCGGGTCGAGGCCGGTCGTCGGCTCGTCGAAGAAGATCACCTTGGGGTCGGTGGCGATGGCCCGCGCCAGCGCCGCGCGTTTCTGCATGCCGCCCGAGAGCTCGGCCGGGAACAGATCCGCCGTCTCGGGGCCGAGGCCGACGCGGGCGAGTTTTTCCAGCGCCACGGCGCGGGCCTCGGCGCGGGGGCGCTTCAATGAGCCGCGCAGCAGGCGAAACGCCACGTTCTGCCAGATCGGCAGGCTGTCGAAGAGTGCGCCGCCCTGAAACAGCATGCCGAATTGCGCCAGAAACGCCTCGCGCGTGGCCTCGGCCGGGGCGCCGTTCAGCAGGATCTTGCCCGCATCGGGGCGGATCAGCCCGAGGATACATTTCAGAAGCACCGATTTCCCGGTGCCCGAGCCGCCGATCACCACAAGGCTCTCGCCGCGCGCGACCGACAGGTCCACGCCGCGCAGCACCTGCTTGGCGCCAAATGATTTGCTCAGCCCCGAAATCTCGATCATGCCGCGAAGAAGACCTCCGTCAGCAGATAGTTCGCGGCCAGAATGCCGATTGAGGCCGCGACCACCGCCGATTTGGTGGCCCGGCCCACGCCCTGCGCGCCGCGCCCCGACGTCATGCCGTAATAGCAGCCCATCAGCGCCACGATGAAGCCAAAGGCCGCGCCCTTCACCAGACCCGAGCCCACATCCCAGAATTCCAGATAATCCCAGGTATTCTTCAGATAGCTGGCCGAGTTGAACCCCAGCCGCCCGGTGCCGATCATCCAGCCGCCCATGATTCCGATCACATCGCCCACCGCCACCAGCAGCGGCAGCGACAGCGTGGCGGCCAGAATGCGCGGCACGGTCAGATATTTCATCGGATCGGTGGACAGCGTCACCAGCGCGTCGATCTGCTCGGTCACCTTCATCGTGCCGATCTCGGCCGCGATGGAACTGGCGACGCGCGCCGCCACCATAAGCCCGCCAAGGACGGGGCCCAGCTCGCGCACCATGCCGATGGCGGTGATCGTGGGCACCACGGTTTCGGCGGAAAACCGGCTCGAGCCGTCATAGATCTGCAGCGCCAGCGCCGCCCCGGTAAAGAGCGCGGTCAGCCCCACGACGGGCAGCGAGAGCCAGCCGATCTGCAGCATCTGATGGGCGAATTCGCGGGCGAAGAACGGCGGGCGCAAAAGGTGCGAGACCGCCCGCCCGGCAAAGATCGCCAGAGCCCCGAGCGCGCCGAGGATATCCAGCGCCGGGCGGCCGATTGCCGCCAGCGCGGCGCCGATCATGCGGCCCCCGTGACGTAATGGCGCTGATAGCGGGCGCCAAGCGAGGTCAGGATCTCATAGCCGATGGTGCCAGCCACATCGGCCAGATCGTCAACGCCCTGCTGCGGCCCGAGGATATCGAGCTCTCGCGGGCTGTCGGGCAGGTGCGTCACATCGACCGTGATCAGATCCATCGAGACGCGGCCAACCACCGGGCAGGGCACATCGCCATGCCAGAGCGTCGCGCGCCCCGAGAGCGTGCGCATCAGCCCGTCGGCATAGCCCGCGGCGACGGTGGCGATCCGGGTCTCGTCCTCGGCCTCGAACGTGTTGGAATAGCCCACCGTCTCGCCCGGGGCGACATCGCGGATCTGCACCACCGGCAGCGTAAGCCGCACGACCGGGCGCGCAGCCTCGAACGGCAGCCCGCCATAAAGCCCGATCCCCGGCCGGGTCACATCGAAATGGTAATCGGGGCCAAGGAGAATGCCGCCGGTGGCCGAGAGCGAGCGCGGCACGCCGAGCCCGTCGGTCATGTAGCGGAAATTGTCGAGCTGACGCGCGTTCATCGGATGCGCGGGCTCATCGGCGCAGGCCAGATGCGACATGATCAGCCGCGGCCCCGCCGACAGGATCAGCGGCGCCACGGCCTCCCATTCGGCCTCTTCCATGCCGAGCCGGTTCATGCCGGTATCGAGCTGCACGCCGAAGGGCGCGCCGGGCAGCGATTCGAAATGCCGGGTGACCTGATCGAGCGAGTTCAGCATCGGCGTCAGGCCGAGATCGCCGATCATCTCGGTATCGCCCGCCATATGGCCGGAAAAGACGAAGATCTCGGGGCCCTCGCCAAGCGCCTGACGCACCGCCGCGCCCTCTTCGGTGGCGGCGACGAAGAACTTGCGCACGCCCGCGCGCGCCAGATGCCGCGCCACCCGCGCCGCCCCCAGCCCATAGCTGTCGGCCTTGACCACAGCGCCGGTTTCGGTGCCGGGCCCGCTGAGCGCATCCAGCGCGCGCCAGTTGCCAAGGATTGCGTCGAGGTCGATACGGAGGGATGCAGTAGCCATGGCGTTTTCTTGAGCGCCGCGCGGTGAAGGTCAAGCGCAAACATGCCCCGCGGGGGACGCGGGACCCGGGGTTGCGCAAACGTGACAATCGGTGGGCAAGGGAATGGTGGCAGAGGGGGGCGCTGCCCCCCGCCCTGCGGGCCCCCCCCGGGATATTTGGGGCACTGTTGAGAGAGGGCCCCCTCAACAGTGTGCAAATATCCCCGCCGGAGGCGCCGCGGCCGGGGTCTTGGCGCGGCGTCGAGGCTCAGAACCCGTCCGAACCGTCGCCCTGCCAGGGCTTCGCCAGATCGCCAAAGCGGGTGAAGCGGCTCTCGAAGGCCAGCTCCACCGTGCCGATGGGCCCGTGGCGCTGCTTGCCGAGGATCACCTCGGCCTTGCCATGCACGCGCTCGGCCTTCTGCATCCATTCGGCGAATTTCGGATCGTCTTCCGGCGGCTTCATGCGCTCGTGATAATATTCGTCGCGATAGACGAACATCACCACGTCGGCGTCCTGCTCGATCGAGCCCGATTCGCGCAGGTCCGAGAGCTGCGGGCGCTTGTCCTCGCGGCTTTCCACGGTCCGGCTGAGCTGGGAAAGCGCGATGACGGGGATGTTCAGTTCCTTGGCGATGGCCTTCAGGCCCATCGAGATCTCGCCGATCTCCTGCACCCGGTTGTCGGTGCGCCCCGAGCCGCGCAGCAGTTGCAGATAGTCGACGATCACCACATCGAGCCCATGCGTGCGCTTGAGCCGCCGGCAGCGCGCCGCGACCTGCGCGATCGGCAGGGCCGGCGTGTCGTCGATATAAAGCGGGCAGGCCTCGAGCGCCTTGGCCGCCTCGACGAAGCGGCGGAATTCGCCCTCGGTCATGTCGCCGCGCCGGATCTGTTCCGAGGGCACTTCGGAGGCCTCTGACAGCACCCGAGCGGCAAGCTGTTCGGCCGACATCTCGAGGCTGAAGAAGCCGACGACGCCGCCTTCCACCGCGCCCTCGGTGCCGTCATGGCGCATCCCGCGCTTGTAGGCCTTGGCGATGTTGAAGGCGATGTTGGTCGCAAGCGAGGTTTTCCCCATCGAGGGGCGCCCCGCAAGGATCAGAAGGTCGGACGGATGCAGCCCGCCGAGCTTCTTGTCGAGATCGCGCAGGCCCGTCGAGACGCCCGCAAGGCCGCCTTCGCGCTGATAGGCGGCATTGGCCGACTGTACCGCCTCGGTTACCGCCTTGAGAAAGCTCACAAATCCCTTTTCGGCGGTGCCGGTCTCGGCCAGCTTGTAGAGCGCGCCCTCGGTCTGCACGATCAGCTCTTCGGGCTCGACGCCGATCTCGAGCCGGGTGGCCGAGGCCGACAGATCGCGCCCCAGCCGGATCAGCTCGCGCCGCAGCGCCAGATCATGGATCATCTGCGCATAGTCGCGCGCCGCATGGCTGGAGATCGCCGCCCCCGCCAGCCGCGCCAGATAGGCCGGGCCGCCGAGCGCCTGCAGCCCCTGATCATCCTCGAGATAGCCCTTGAGCGTGACCGGCGAGGCCAGCGCGTTCTTCTGGATCCGCGCGATCGCGGTTTCATAGATCCGCCGGTGGACGGGCTCGTAGAAATGCTCCGGCCGGACGATCGTCGCGATCCGGTCGAAGATGTCGTTGTTGGTCAGGATCGCGCCCAGCAATTGCTGCTCGGCCTCGATATTGTGCGGATCGTTGTCCTCGGCGGCGGCGGCCTCGGCGGTCTGGATCGCAGCGATCGTGTTCATCGGCTCTGGTCCCCTTTGGTCGGCCCTGATAGCGCGCGGCACCCCGGCTGCAAACCCGGGACAAGCCTGTGGGTAACCGCGCGTTGGGGCAGGGTTTAGCGGCTTTTTGGTGTGTGCATCGGGGAAGCCTACCACATCTGGCGGGCAGGCGCCCCCGAAAATGAGTCGGCCCGACGGTCATGCACAGGCGATCCACAGGGCCGTCCACAGAACGACCCCCAGATTTCTGCCCTGCCTTCCGCTGGGTCAGCCCTTCTTGCGGGCCTCTTGCCAGGGGCGGGGATTGGTCAGAAACGCCTCGACCTCATCAAGGGTCGCCGCATCAAACGACCCTTGCGCGCGCGCCTCGGCCAGCACGTCCCACCAGGTGCACAGATGATGCAGCTCGACCCCATGCGCGCGCAGGTTCGGCACGGTTTCGGGGAAGATGCCATAGTAGAAGATCACCGCCGTGTGGCCGCAGGTCGCGCCGGTCTCGCGGATCGCATCGACGAAGCTGAGCTTCGAGCCGCCGTCGGTCGTCAGATCCTCGATCAGCAGCACCCGCTGCCCCTCGGTCATCGCGCCCTCGATCCGGGCATTGCGGCCGTACCCTTTCGGCTTCTTGCGCACATAGGTCATCGGCAGGGCGAGGCGCTCGGCCACCATCGCGGCAAAGGGGATGCCCGCCGTCTCGCCCCCCGCGATATTGTCGAAGGCCTCGAACCCGGCCTCGCGCAGCACGGTGACGGCGAGAAAATCCATCAGCGTCGAGCGGATGCGCGGGAAGCTGATCAGCTTGCGGCAGTCGATATAGGTCGGCGAGGGCAGGCCTGAGGCCAGCGTGAAGGGCTCGGCCGCGTTGAAATGCACGGCCTTGATTTCGAGAAGCATCCGCGCGGTCAGGCGGGCGATCTCTTCCTTGGCGGGATAGGTGCTGGGGATCATTCTCGTGTCCTTTCCTGCTTTCATCTTGCTCTAAATATCCCCCGCGGAGCGTCCCTCGGCGGGCCTTGGAGCCTCCGGCGGGGATATTTTCGGCAAGATGAAAGGATCAGTCTTTCACATGCCAATAGACCGGGAAGCCCGGGTCGAAAACGGTCACGGGGCCGGCGGCGCCCTCGATCTTGGCGGGCCATTGCGCGGGCACGTCGCTTTTGGTCAGGCTCAGGGTGCCCTCATTCACCGGCAGGCGGTAGAAGGCGGGGCCATTGAGGCTGGCGAAGGCCGCGAGCTGGTCCAGCTTGCCCTCGGCCTCGAAGACATGGGCCAAGAGTTGCATCGTATTCGTCGCGGTGAAGCAGCCCGCACAGCCGCAGGCATGTTCTTTCAGCGCATCGATATGCGGGGCCGAGTCGGTGCCAAGGAAGAAATGCGCATCGCCCGAGGTGGCGGCAGCCACGAGCGCCAGCCGGTGTTCCTCGCGTTTTGCGACCGGCAGGCAGTAGTAATGCGGCTTGATCCCGCCCACGAGGATGTGGTTGCGGTTGATGATCAGGTGATGCGTGGTGATCGTCGCGCCCATGTCAGGGCCCTGGGCTGCGACATAATCGACGCCGTTTTTCGTGGTGACATGTTCCATCACCACGCGCAGGCCGGGGGTGGCGCGGCGGATCGGGTCGAGGACGGTCTCGATGAACACGGCTTCGCGGTCGAAGATATCGACCGAAGGGGTCGTGACCTCGCCATGCACGCAGAGCGGCAGGCCGATCTCGGCCATCTTTTCCAGCACCGGGCGGACCTTCTCGAAGTCGCGCACGCCCGAGGCCGAATTGGTCGTGGCCCCGGCCGGGTAAAGCTTGACCGCGCGCACGAGGCCCGAGGCGGCGGCCGCCGCAACATCGGCCGGGTCGGTCTCTTCGGTCAGATAGAGCGTCATCAGCGGGGTGAAGTCCATCCCCGCGGGCAGCGCGGCCAGAATGCGGTCGCGATAGGCTGCGGCCTGGGCCCCGGTCACCACCGGCGGCACGAGGTTCGGCATCACGATCGCGCGGGCGAAATGGCGCGCGGTTTCGGGCAGCACGGCCGCCAGCATCGCGCCATCGCGCAGGTGCAGGTGCCAGTCGTCGGGGCGGGGGAGCGTGATCTCGGTCATGGCCCCCGGTTACACCGGCTTGGGCGGCAAATCCAGTGGCACGATCATGCCGATGTGAGCGCCGCCCGCGCGGGCAGGCTTGCGGGGCGCGCGCGGGCCGGGCAGCATGGCGCAAAGGCCCGAAACGGGCGCGAAGAGGAGAGCAGAAATGACCCAACATCTGCGCGGGATCACCGCCGCGATGACGCTTCTGGCGCTGGCCGGGTGCAGCGATCCGGGCTTTCGCGGCGTGCCGGGGGTGGCCACGGCGAGCGCCGATCAGGTCGGCGCCTGCCGGCTGATCAGCCATATCGCGATGCAGCCCTCGGTCTATGGGCCGGTGCTGGGCGGGCAGGGCGTGTCCTATGCCCGCAACAAGGTGCTGCAATCGGCCGCGGCGGATGGCGCGAATACCGTCGTCTTCGAGCCGGTCGAGCCGGGCGCCACGGTCTATGAGGTGCGCGGCGCGGCCTATGCCTGTTAGGGTGCTGCATTGCAGAAACCGCATGGCGGCTATGGGACGAAAGGGCTGGCTGAGGCAGTGATGCTGACGTAATCTGCACGCATGGGAGGAAACACACCTGATTATTCAACCTCAGGAGGTTTCCATGACGATCTCGACCGCACCGGGCTTCGCGCGCGCCGCCACCCCCTCGAAGTCCTTCCGCCAGCTGATTCAGGCGATCGGGGCCCGCTTTGGCCGCTTCGTCGAGATTTAGCAGGCTGCTGAAATAGTCCCGCCTCGACAGCGGTTTGAGAACATGATTCACCCTCCGCACGATAACGGCGGAGGCTATGATGCGTGGGACGGA
>JACXUS010000118.1 GCA_014763785.1 Sphingomonadales bacterium
AGGGAGAGCAGCAGGGGCGCGGCAAGAAGCAGCAGCCCGCCAGCTGCCAGGGACGGCCAGAACGTCCAGCGGGTGGTCTTGCGCACATAGGCTTCCAGCCCGGCCATATCCTTCGCATGAATGAAGCTCGAGAACCGGTGAGCTGACGCCGCCCGCACCGCAAAATAGACGAAATGCACCAGCGCCAGTGTCTTGGAGGCGGCAAAATAGACCGCGACCTCATCAGGCGTGTGCCAGAAACTGACCATGATCACATCGGCGCTGGTCACAAGCTGCATGAAGCCTTCGACCAGAAGCATGGGCAGCGAAACCGCCAGCTCGAAGGCAAGCTGGGTATTGCCGCCCCCGCCCCGGGTCGAGGCGGTCAGCCCCTCCATCCCGAATTTGGCAATGATCACCCCGATCACGCATCCCGCCAGCGACAGCGCGAGCGATTCCACCAGCGTTCCGACGAAGGCCGCGCTGCGCGAATAGCCGATGGCGCGCACCGTCGCGATCTCGACCAGCCGGTTGGACACCGAGCTGTACATCGTGGTCATCGCCCCGACAGCCGCCCCGATCGCCATCACCAGCGCCAGCGGCCAGCCCAGATATTCGATGATCTGTGCGACATTGCTGGCCTGCGCGGCGTAATGCGCCTTTTCGGTGCGCGCCGAGAGGCCCATGTCCAGCTCATCCTCGACATAGGCGCGGAACGCCTCGAACTCGGCGGGCGCGCTCAGCCGGGCGCGCAGGCTTTGCACCTCGTTCTGGCGGTCGAACAGGATCTGGACCAGACCGATATCGGCCATCATCTCGGAGTCGAAGACACTGCCCCCGGCGCTGAAGCGGCCGACAACCTTCCATTCCGAACGCCCGAAGGTCAGCGTGTCGCCGATCTCCATATCGCGGTAGCTGCCCGCAAGGCGGGTGCCGATGATGATCTCGGCGGCGCCGGGGGTGAACATGCGCCCCTCGACGATCTGCAGATCGCGCCGCAGCTCCAGCGCCGCGGGGCCGACACCGCGCAGCGACAGCGTCGCGGGAGCGCCGGTGTCCATGGTCAGCGCATCCACCATCACCAGCAGCTCGCCAGAGATCAGCGGCCGCCCGTCCGGGGTCCGCGCGATGCCCGGCGCCTCTTCGATCAGATGGATCTGGCGCGGGCTCAGGCGGCTTGTCGCCTCGTCCTGCGCGCCGCCGCTCAGCACCAGCGCCACATCCTCGGCGCCGGTTGCGGCCAGTGTCTTGCGAAAGCCGTTGGCCATGGACAGGAAGCCAAGGAGCACCATGACCACAAGCGCCACCGAGAGCACCATGGACAGCGAGATCCAGAACCGGCGGCGCAGCGACCGCAGATTGGCGAGCGAAAGCGTGATGGATTGACGCAAAAGGCGGAGCATGGGAATCACCTGTGGTTCAGCGCGGCTGCGATCGGCAGGCGCAGGGCTTTCAGGGCGGGCAGAAACCCGGTGAGCAGGGCGAAGACGATCGCAAGCAAGAGCGAGGTTCCGATCACCCGCGGCGTCATGTAAAGATCGGGCACCACGCTGCGCAGCGCATCGCCCAGCACGGGGATCGCCGCGGCGGTCAGCGCAAAGCCAAGCGCAAGGCCTGCGCCGAACAGCACCAGCGTCTCGGTCAGCACGACGCGCATGATCGTGCCGCCCGAGAAGCCCAGAACCTTCAGCACACCGATTTCCAGCGTCCGCTCGCGGATCGCGAAGATCATCGTATTGGCGACGATCAGCAGGATGGTCGCGAAGGCCACCGACACGATCAGGTTCACGATCAGCGCGACATCGGCGAATTGTTGCAGGAAGGCCGACATGAAGGCGACCTCGTTCTGGGTGCGGGTCTGGGCCGCCGAATTGGCAAAGCCCGCATCGATCCGCGCGCTGAGCGCATCGAGATCGGTGCCCGGCGCAGGTTTCAGGCCGAAAAGCCCGACCCGGTCCTGACCGCGCACCACCGCCGCGTTGAAATAGTCGTAGCGCACCACGAGGAAATTGGTATCGACCGTCGGTTCCGTTCCTTCGAGTATCCCGACCACCTCGAAGCTCCAGTCATTGGTGCCCTTCTGGTTGGTATGGACGAAACTGGTCAGCGTGATCCGGTCGCCCACCGCCCAGTTTTCGCGCGCGGCCAGCTGCCGCCCGACAAGCGCGCCGGTGCGGTTGTCCGCAAGCGCGCGCATCATTGCCGGATCGAAGACATAGGTATCGGCATAGACCTTGGCATAGCTCTCGGGGTCGATCGCATTGGCGCCGATGATGTTGCGCTCGTTGCCGGCGACATGGGCGCGCAGGCGGGTGATATGGGTGACGGATGCGACCCCCTCGGTCCCCTGCAGCGTCTCGAGATATCGCAGCGGCAGCGTCTCGTTGCCGCCGATCTTCGAGACGACCACAAGGCGCTCCGATCGGGCCTCGCTGCCCTCGAACCCCGCGCGGAAGCTCGACAGGACCCCGAAGACGAAGAAGGCGATGCCGATGCAGATCACCAGCAGAATGCTGCGCCCGAGCTTTCGTGTCAGGTTCTGGCGCACCAGCATGGAAGAGCTCAGGCGCATTGGCGGACCTCATCCGGCACGAAGCGGCCCTTGTCGAGGAACAGCGTCCGCTTGGCGTAACGGGTGGCGCTTTCGTCGTGGGTCACCATCAGGATCGTCTTGCCCAGCTGGCTGTTCAGCAGCTGCAGCAGGGTCAGGATCTCATCCGCCGATTTGCGGTCCAGATCGCCGGTCGGCTCGTCACACAGCAGGATCTGCGGATCGCTGGCCACCGCGCGGGCGATGCCGACGCGCTGTTGCTGACCGCCCGACAACTCGGACGGCAGGTGATCGGCCCGGTCCGACAGGCCCACGATATCGAGGATCGTCGCGATCCGCTTGCGCCGCTCGGCCCGGCTCAGCCCGGTCAGCAGCAGCGGCAGCTCGACATTCTCCGCCGCGCTCAGCATCGGCATCAGGTTGTAGAACTGGAACACGAAGCCGACATGCGCCGCGCGCCAGCGGGTCAGCGCCGCCGGGCTCATCCGGTTGAGCGCGGTGCCGCCGACGCTGACGGTGCCCGCGTCGATCGTGTCGATCCCGCCGATCAGATTGAGGATCGTCGATTTCCCCGACCCCGACGGCCCCATGATGGCGAGAAAATCGCCGTCCTCGATGGTCATTGTCAGATTGTCGAAGATCGTCACATGCGACTTGCCGATCGGGTAGGCTTTGCTGACCCCTTGCAATTCGATGGTGTTGCGGCCTGCGGAGGATGTGCCGGTCATTTCTGTTGCTCCTGCATCAGTTCAAGGCGGAAAGGGTAGTGTCGGGGAGGAAGGTCACCTTGGCGGCCATGTTGACCAGAACCGCGCCGGTCTCGCCGGGCGCGAATTCCAGACGGGCGGTCACCGTGCCCTTCTCGCGCGAGGCGCGCGGCTCGATCGAGATCACCCGGGCCGGGAAGCTGCGCTCGGGCCATGCGTCCAGCCGCAGCTCGGCGCTCAGGCCGGGGCGGATCTGCGCCACGTTGCGCTCGGCGATATCGACATCGACATAAAGGAGCCCCGTATCGATCAGCGTCATCAGCACCGTGTCGTCGGGGCCGCTCTGGCCGGTTTCGACGATCACCTGCCCCGGAACCGCGCGCGGATCGGCCACCACCGCATCGAAGGGCGCGACGATCGTATGCAGCGACAGCGTGCGGCGGGCCTGCGCCTCGTGCAGCAGGGCGATGTCATACTGGCGCTGCATGCGCTGCACCTCCTGCTCGAGCCGGGCCAGGTCAAGCTGCGCATCCTCAAGCGCGGCTTCGCTTGCGGCCCCACGCGGGACCAGTTCGGCAAGGCGGCGCAGCGGGGCCTGCGCCGCAGCGACCTCGGCCCGGGCCGACGCGATCGCGGCCTCGGCCTGCGCGACCTCGGCCTGAGCGACGCGCAGCGCCAGCGCGGCATCGGTGCGGTCCAGCTCGACCAGCGGCATTCCGGCGCGGACATGCTGCCCGGCCTCGACAAGCACCCGGTCGATCTGCCCGGTGATGCGGCTGCCCAGCGCCAGCTCGTGGCGGGCAACCACATGGCCGGAGCCGATCACCGCCGCCGCCGGGGCCGCCGCAGCGGGCCGCGCCGGGCCGAAATCGCCCTTTTCCGGCGCGGCAGTCTTCCTTACCTTCGGCCCCAACCCAAACCCCGGCGCTGCGCGCCGCCCGAAAGATCGAGGACCTGTCATGCTCAACAATATCGGAATTCCCGGCCTTCTGCTGATCGCCGTCGTCGTGCTCGTGCTCTTTGGCAAGGGCAAGGTCAGCTCGCTGATGGGCGAGGTCGGCAAGGGCATCACCGCCTTCAAGAAGGGCGTGAGCGATGGCTCGAAGGAAATCGAAGAGGCCGCGGTGGAGCCGTCGAAGGACGCCGCCCCCGCCGACAAGGACAAGGCCTGAGCACCGGCGGGGCCTGATCCGAAATGCTGGATATCGGTTGGAGCGAGCTTCTCCTGATCGGCGTCGTGGCGCTGATCGTGGTCGGTCCCAAGGACCTGCCCGGGATGTTCCATGCGCTGGGGCGGATGACCGCCAAGGCGCGGGGCATGGCGCGCGAGTTCTCCCGCGCGATGGAGGATGCGGCGCGCGACACCGGCCTTCATCAGGCGGCAAGCGGGCTCAAGGACCTGAAATCGGTCACCTCGAAGAAATCGCTGGGCCTTGAGGCGCTGGAAAAGGCGACCGAACGGTTCGAGAAATGGGAGCCGAAGATGCCTGCCGCCAAGGCGGCCGCGACGGGGGCGGGGGCTGCGACGGGGGCCACGCCCGCGCTGGCCGAGCGGCTGCGCCCCGATCCCGAGAGCCTGTTTGACGACGAACTGGCCGATGAGCCCGAGATCGCGGCGCCCGCGCCCGCGAAATCTGCGCCCGCGGCCCCCGCGGCCGCCAAGCCCGCCAAGGCTGCGCCCAAAGCCCCGAAACCGGCCGAAAAACCGGCCACGAAAGCCGCGCCGAAACCGGCCAAACCGGCCGCGAAAGCCAGCGCCAAGACCGCCAAAGCCGCGGCCAAGACCCCCGCCAAGAAGGGCGACGCATGACCCCCGACGAGCAGATCGACGATTCCGCCGCCCCCCTGATCGAGCATCTGGCCGAGCTGCGCACGCGTATCCTCTATGCGCTGGGCGCCTTCGTGGTGGCGATGGTCGCCTGCTATGCGGTCTGGAACCCGATCTTCAACTTTCTGACCCAGCCGATCTGCCATGCGCTGGCCGATCGCGGCCAGCAATGCGGGCTCTACCTGATCAAGCTGCAGGAGGGCTTCTTCGTCGCGGTCAATATCTCCTTCGTGGGGGGCTTTGCGCTCAGCTTCCCGGTGATCGGCTATCAGCTCTGGCGCTTCGTCGCGCCGGGCCTGTACCGCAGCGAGAAACAGGCCTTTCTGCCCTTCCTGCTCGCCTCGCCGGTGATGTTCTTCGCAGGCGCGGCCTTCGCCTATTATGTGATCCTGCCGATGGCCTTCGCGTTTTTCCTCGGCTTCCAGCAGGGCGGCCTGGGCGAGGGGGCAACGAATGAGCTGGCCTCGATCGGCTTTCAGGGCTCGGTGCAGGAATATCTGGGGCTGACGATCAAATTCGTGATGGCCTTTGGCATCTGCTTCCAGCTGCCGGTGCTGCTCACGCTGATGGGCAAGGCGGGGCTCGTCTCGGCCAAGGGGCTGGCCAGCGTGCGCAAATATGCGGTGGTGGTGATCCTGATCGTCGCCGCCGTCGCCACGCCCCCCGATGTGATCAGCCAGGTGACGCTGTTCACCGTGGTCTATGGCCTTTATGAGGTCGCGATCCAGCTGGTCGTCCGGATCGAGAAGACCCGCGAGGCGCGGATGCGCGCCGAGGGCACCTGGGTCGAGGATGAGGACGAGTAATGACCGATCCGCTGCTCCGCATCGCCGCGGCGCTGGAGCGTCTGGCCCCGGCACCCGCCCCCGCGCCCGATTTCGCCGCGGCCGAGGCCTTCGTCTGGGCCACCGCGCCCGACCGGCTGGTGCCGGTGGCGCAGGTCAACCGGGTCGATCTGGCGCTTCTGAAGGGCATCGACCGGGCGCGCGATACGCTTCTGGCCAATACGCTGCAATTCGCGCGCGGGGCTGCGGCGAACAACGCGCTTTTGTGGGGCGCGCGCGGCATGGGCAAGAGCAGTCTGGTGAAGGCCGTGCATGCCGAGGTGCTGCGGCAGGGCTTGGCGCTGAAAATGGTGGAGCTCGCACGCGAGGATCTGCCCTCGGTCGGGCGGCTTCTGAACCATCTGCGCGCCTCGGGGCAAAGGTTCGTCCTGTTCTGCGACGATCTCAGCTTCAGCCATGACGATCAGCATTACAAATCGCTCAAAGCCGTGCTTGATGGCGGGATCGAGGGGCGCCCGTCGAATGTGCTCTTCTATGCCACCTCGAACCGCCGTCACCTGATGCCGCGCGACATGATCGAGAATGAACGCTCGACCGCGATCAACCCCTCGGAGGCGGTCGAGGAAAAGGTCTCGCTGTCGGATCGGTTCGGGCTGTGGCTCGGGTTCCATCCCTGCGATCAGGACGAATTCTTCGCGATGATCGAGGGCTATTGCGCGGCCTATGGCCTGTCCCCCGACCCCGAGGGGCTGCGCGCCGAGGCGGTCGAATGGTATCGCAGCCGCGGCTCGCGCTCGGGGCGGGTGGCGTGGCAATTCTTTACCGATCTCGCGGGGCGCCACGGGCTCGCCCTGTGACCGACCGGGCAGGGGGGCTGCGCGCCCCCCTCTTGGCCTGCGGCCAATTCACCCCCCGGGATATTTTGGGCAAGATGAAAGCAGGGCAGATCTTCTCCCTTTCATCTTGCCGTAAATATCCCACGGGGGTGCGGGGGTGTGAAACCCCCGCTGTCGCGGCGGGTGCGGGGCCCCCGCCTTTCTACATCAACAGCAGCACCAGCACCTGCGGCGCGAGGATGCGCAGGCACATCACCAGCGGATAGACGCTGGCATAGCCGATCGAGGCCGCGGCCGAGGGCGACATCGCATTGGCAAAGGCCAGCGCGGGCGGGTCGGTCATCGAGCCCGCCAGCACTCCGGCAAGGCTGAGGTAATTCACCTTCCAGATCAGCCGCGCGGCAAAGCCCACAAGGATCAGCGGCGTGATCGTGATCACCGCGCCAAAGGCGATCCAGCGGATCCCGTCGCCCGCCAGCAGCGTGTCGAGAAAGCCGCCGCCCGCCTTCAATCCGACCGCCGCCAGAAAGAGCACGATGCCAAGCTCGCGCAGCGCATGGTTCGCCACCGGCGGCATGAAGAAGACGAAGGGCCCGAGAAAACCGACCCGCGACAGCGCGATTGCCGCGATCAGCGGCCCGCCCGCCAGCCCCAGTTTCAGCGGCGCGGGCAGACCCGGCACTGCGATCGGGATCGAGCCCAGGATCACCCCCAGAACGATGCCGATGAAGACGGCGGAAAACTGCACGGTGTCGAGGCTGACGCGCTTGTCGCCGAACAGGCGGCGGGCCGCCTCGACATCCTCGCGCGCGCCGACCACGGTCAGGATATCGCCAAATTGCAGCGCCAGCCCGCCCTCGGCCGGAACCTCGGTGCCTGCGCGCATCACCCGCGAGATGGTGACCGCCTGCGCGGACAGGCCAAAATCGCGGATCCGGCGGCCGAGCGCGCGTTTCTCGGTCACTGCGACGCGCGCCCAGGTCAGGGCCGAGCCCTTGGTGGTGGTCAGGCTCGCCTCGACCTCTTCGCCGAGGATCAGCTGCATCTCGTGGAGCTTGGCTTGCGGCCCCACAAGATGCAGCACATCGCCCAGGTTCAGCACCGTCTCGCGCCGCGGCGCGATCAGCTGCTCGCCCTTGCGCATCCGCGACACCACGACGCCATGATCGAAGAGCTCGGGCACCTCGGCCAGCGTCAGCCCCTCGAGGTTCGGGTTCTGCACCCGCAGGTTCATCGCGGGCAGTTGCGCGGCTCCGGCGGCGCGGGTGGCCTCGAAGGCGGCCTCTTCGGCGGGGATGCCGATGCGCAGCGCCGTCCGCACGATCATCATCGCGGCAAGGATGCCGAGGATGCCGAAGGGATAGGCGACGGCATAGCCGAGGCTGGGCAGCGCGGACTGTTCGGGGGCCACGCCGATATCCTTGAGCGCCTGCGTGGCCGCGCCAAGGCCGGGCGTATTGGTCACCGCCCCCGACATCAGCCCGACCAGCGCGGGCACCGGAATATCGGTGACGAGCGCCAGCGCCGCGGTGATCGCCACGCCCAGCAAAACGATCGCCGCCGCGATCAGGTTCAGTTGCAGGCCAGAGCGTTGCAGCGTGGCGAAAAACCCGGGGCCGACCTGAATGCCGATCGTGAAGACAAACAGGATCAGGCCAAATTCCCGCACGAATTCAAGGGTATGCGCATCGAAGCTCAGACCGGCCGATTGCGCCAGATGGCCAACGAAGATCCCCGCGAAGAGCACCCCGCCAATGCCAAGCCCGACCCCGCGCAGCGTGAGCCCGCCCAGAAGCAGCCCCAGCGCCCCTGCCAGCGACAACGCCGCCGTGGCCAGCGCCACCGCCGGGAGCGATTGCAGGAAATCGACGAGGGCCCCCATGATGCCTC
>JACXUS010000412.1 GCA_014763785.1 Sphingomonadales bacterium
GGGTCCCCCCTCGCGCCCGGCCCGTGCGCCCGAGGGCCCCGAACTCGACCGGATCGAGGAATTCGTGGGCCGTTTCCCGGGCTGGGCGGCGCTGCTTGCGGCGCGTCAGGCGCGGCTTGGCGCGCTGGAACAGGTGGTCGAACGCTATTCCGAACGCATGGTGCAGGACCCGTTCCTGCTCGACAGCCTGCATGGCGTGCTCTCGGCGGTGACCTCGCTGCGCTCGACCGCGGCGATTCTGGTCGAGACCGAGGATATCGAGCCGGACTGGCGCGCGCGTTTCCTGCGCACGATCCAGGAGGAAAGCCTGCGCCTGTCGGAAACCGCCGAGGCGCTGGTGGGATACCTTGACGAACTCGAGCAGGCCGAAACCGGCCTTTCGACCCCGCTTGAGCAGCTCGAGGCCTGGGCGGCCGCGGCGGGTTGGCATTTCGAGGCGGTCGAGGCGCCGGGGTTTGACGCCAGCGGACCCGCGGCCGAGGCGTTGATCAATGGCGCGCCGGAGCTGGCCTCGGGTGCCGCGCGGCGGCTGGCGCGGGCGCATCTGACCCGCGCGCATGAGGCGGCGCGCGCACTGCCCCTTGGTCCGATTGCCGCCGCGCTGGCCGAGGGCGCGGGCGCGGGGTTCGATCCGGGCGCCTTGGCGGCGCGCTTTGGCGTGCCCTTGGCCACGCTCTTCCGGCGGCTCGCCACCTTGCCCGGCAATCTGCCCGGCCTGCCGCCTCTGGGGCTGATCATCTGCGACGGGGCGGGGGCGCCGACCTTTCGCCGCCCGGCGCCGGGCTTCAGCCTGCCGCGCTTTGGTGCGGGCTGCCCGCTCTGGCCGCTTTACGAGGCGCTGGGCCGGCCGATGCAGCCGGTGCGCGCGGTGCTCGATCTGGCCGGGCGGCTGCCGCAGCGCTTCGTGGCCTATGCGGTGGCAAGCCCGCGCGGCCCGGCGGGTTTCGAGGGGCCCGTGCTGCTCGAGGCGTTGATGCTGACCCTGCCTGCGCCCGCCGCCGCGGTGCCCGGCCTGCCCGAGCGCGCGGTGGGCGTCACCTGCCGGATCTGCCCGCGCGCCACTTGCGCGGGGCGGCGCGAGCCCTCGCTGCTTGGCGAAGAGATCGCCACTTTATGAGCGGGGTTTGACACGCGCCCGGCGCGGCGCGATAGTCGAACCGGGGAGAGGAGGAAGCCGATGTCGCAAAAACATGTGCTTCTGATCGAGGACGAGCCGCATATCGCCGAGGCTATCCGGTTCATTCTTGGCCGCGCGGGCTGGCAGGTGAGCCATGAGCCGAGCGGCGCGCGGGCGGTCGAACGGATCGCCGAGACCGCACCGGATGCGGTCATTCTAGATTTGATGCTGCCCGGTCGCTCGGGGCTGGAGATCCTGACCGAGCTGCGCGCGATGCGGGGCTTTGTCGATCTGCCGGTCCTGATGCTGAGCGCGCGCGGGCAGGGCCGCGACCGCGAGGCGGCGGCGCGGGCGGGCGCGACCGAGTTCCTGTCGAAGCCCTTCGCCAATGCCGATGTGCTGGCCGCGCTCGAGCGGATCGCGGCGCCGGCCCTGACCGGCGCACCGGCTGCGGCGGCGCTCGCTGGGCACGGGCGGCCTTGATGCCCGGCGGGGCCCGGGCCGGGGGCAGGAATGCCGCATAATGCCGCGCCGCTGTTTCTGGCGCGCCGCTCCTATCGGCGGCGGCGGATGATGGATGGCGCGCGGATGCTGCCGGTGCTGGGCGCGGTGCTGATGCTGCTGCCCGCGCTTTGGGCGCCGGGCGAGAGCGCCGGGCCCGATACCGGGCGCGGCGGGATTTACCTGTTCGCGGTCTGGGGGGCGCTGATCCTGATGGCGCTGGGTCTGGCGCGCGGGCTGGCCCCGGCGCTCGAGGAAGAGGAGAAGGCCGAGGGCGAGGGGCTGATGCCCGCC
>JACXUS010000119.1 GCA_014763785.1 Sphingomonadales bacterium
GCGGCGCGCGCGGGGCTGGCGGGCATCGCCTTTGAGGCGGGGGGCGTGCTGCTTCTGGACCGCGCGGCGACCATTGCCGCGGCCGAGGCTGCGGGGCTCTTTCTCTGGGGTCGCGCGCCATGAAGCTATTTGTGATCGCGGGCGAGGCCTCGGGCGACAAGCTCGGCGCGGCGCTGATGGCGGGGCTGAAGACCCTCGTCCCCGCGGTCACCTTCGAGGGCATCGGCGGGCCGCTGATGGAGGCCGAGGGCCTGCATAGCCGCTTCCCGATGGAGGAGCTGTCGGTGATGGGCCTGATGGAGGTCCTGCCGAAATATCGCCATCTGAAGCGCCGCATCGCCGAGACCGCCGCGGGCGTGATCGAGGCCGCGCCCGATGCGCTGATCACCATCGACAGCCCGGATTTCTGCCTGCGGGTGGCGTGCGCCGCCCGCGCCGCGCGCCCCAGTCTGCGCACCATTCATTATGTCGCGCCCTCGGTCTGGGCCTGGCGGCCGGGGCGGGCGGCGAAGATGGCCGAGGTCATCGACCATGTTCTGGCGCTGCTGCCCTTTGAGCCGCCCTATATGCAAGCCGCTGGAATGACGTGTGATTTCGTCGGTCACCCGGTGGTGGCCGAGCCCCGCGCCAGCGCCGCAGAGGCCGCCGAATTTCGCGAAACGCATATGATCGGCGAGGATCAGCCGCTGGTTTTGTGCCTGCCCGGCTCGCGCCGCGGCGAGGTCAAGCGGCTCGGGCCCCGCTTTGATGAGGCCCTGATGCGGCTGCGCGACCGCGAGCCGGGGCTGCGCGTGGTGCTGCCCACGGTGCGCGGCGTGGCCCCCATGGTGCGCGAGATGACGGCGCGCTGGCCGCATCCGCCGATTGTCGTCGAGGAGCCCGCGGACAAGCGCGCGGCCTTTGCCGCGGCCGATCTGGCGCTGGCGGCAAGCGGCACGGTGAGCCTCGAGCTGGCCGCGAGCCGCACGCCGATGGTGGTCGCTTATGATGCGAATTTCCTGACCTGGCATATCATCTGGCGGCTCTTGCGGGTCGATACGGTGACGCTGGTCAATCTGGTGTCGGAGACCCGCGCGGTGCCCGAGTTTCTGGGTCCCGATTGCCGCCCCGGGCCGATTGCGGCGATGCTCTCGCGGCTTCTGGAAAGCGATGTGGCGCGGGCCGATCAGATCGCGGCGATGGAATTGACGATGGCGCGGCTTGGCGAGGGCGGCGAGGCGCCGGGGCTGCGCGCGGCGCGCTCGGTTCTGGGCGCGATTGCGGGGGAGGGGCGCGGATGAAACGGATGGCATTGGCGGTCGCGCTGGGGCTGGGGCTGGCGGCTCCGGGCCATGCGCAAGAGCTGGTCGTGACCCCCGATCCGCAGGGCCCGGGCGAGACGCTTTTGCCGCAGGGCGAGGTCGAATGGGGCTATTATTGCCTGCGCTGCCACGAAAGCCCCGAGCCGCTGCGCGCTCAGATCGCGGCGGCCTCGGCGGATCGCACCGGGCTTGAGACCCGGCGCTGGCTGGGCGTGTTTCTGGTCCGTCATCACGCGCCGACGCCCGAGATCGCCGTCGCCTTGGCGGCATGGCTGGCGCCCGACCCGGAATAGGGGGCGCGCGGCCTTCGGCCGCGCGGCGGGCGCGCCCGGGGCCCCGCCTTGGCCTCAGCCCTCCAATGGCTCGACATCCACCGCCTGACGGCTTTCCTGCCCGCCCGAGGACCGCATCACCCCCAGCACGGGCGCCACATCGGCATAATCGCGCCCGACCGCGACGGTGATGTAATCCGCCCCCGCGCGCTGATCATTGGTCGGGTCGAATTCGATCCAGCCGGTCTCGGCTCCGGCCCAGGCGCGCACCCAGGCGTGCATCGCATCCGCCCCCTCGAGCCGCGGCTGACCGGGCGGCGGGAAGGTGCGCAAGAACCCCGAGACATAGCCCGCGGGCACCCCGATCCCGCGCAGCGCGGCAATCATCACATGGGCGAAATCCTGACAGACGCCATGGCGCGCGGCAAAGGCCTCGGCCGGGGTGGTGTCGACCGTCGTCGCCTCGGCGTCAAACCGCATCGCCTTGTGCAGCGCGCGGCCCAGCGTCTCGATCGCGGCGATCGTGGTCATCGCGGGGGTGACCCGTTCGCGGGCGAAGGCGGTGATCTCGGGCAGCGGCGCGACCCGGGGCGAGGCGCCCAGGAAATGCTGCGGCGCCGCGGGGCCGAGGCTGTGCACCGCGGCGATCTCGGCGCCCAGTTTCGCCAGCGGCGGCGACAGATCCAGCCCCCGCGGCGGCGCGCTCCGCTCGATCCGCGCGCCCAGATGCAGCCCCACCGCCTCGACCGGGCGATGCCAGACGACCGAGGTCATCGCATTGCCGAAGAAATCGAGGCTGTCGCGGCGCTCATCTGGGGCGGGCTCGATCGCGAGCTGGCGCCGCAGCACCTGCTGCACCCCCGGCAGATCGGGCGGCAAGAGCCGCAACAGGTTGCGCAGCCGGTCCGAGGGCGCGGCATAGGCATAGTCGATCTGCAGCGTGATATCGTAAAGCATCGCCCCCCCCTTACCGCAGATAGGCCGCGCCGATGAGATCGGAAATCTCCGCCAGCGCGGCGCGCAGCTCCAGCAGCCGGGCGCTGGTGATCTCGGAGGGGGCCGCGACCGACAGCCCCGCATCGAGCGGCACGATCGCGCGCAGGAGCGGCCCGAGCCGCCCGGTGTCATAGGCATTGGGCAGCCCCGCCGCCAGATCGCGCATCTCGCGCAGCTGAAACAGGATCGCGCGCGGGTTGTCGCTGTCGAGCGCCAGAAGATCGACGACCGTATCGCGCGAGGTCTCGACCCGGTAGCGGCGTTGGTGCGTGATCACGCTGTCGCCCACCTCGACCGCCAGATCGAGCGAGCCGCCCGGCGCCTCGGGCGCGGCAAAGGCATGCAACAGCGCGCAAAGCGCATCGGCGCGCTCGACCTTGCGCCCGAGCGAGAGGAACCGCCAGCCCTCGAAGCGATACATGTTCTCATGCACGAGGCCGGAAAAGCCGGTGATCTTGCGCACCAGAACCGACATCGCGCGCGCCGCGTCATCGCCGGGGCGGGCGGTGCGCGTCATCTGCCGCGCGGTCCGGTCCAGATCCTTCAGCGCCGCCCAGCCATCGGTCGAGAACCGGTCGCGCACCTTGGCCGCGCAGGCCCGCGCCATCTCGATGCGCCCGATCAGCGCCGCGGGCACCGGCTGATCAAGGTCATAGCCATAGCCGCCCAGAAACGCCCGCAACAGCCGCAGGCGCGGATCGGCCGGGTTGTCGGTCGCCGCCAGCCGTAGGTGATAGGCGCGGATCAGCCGGATCGCATCCTCGGTGCGCTCGACATAGCGGCCGAGCCAATAGAGGTTGTCGGCGGCGCGCGCGGGCAAGATGCCGGGGGCGGCGCGGTGGAAGGCGCCATCGGCCGCGGGGGCGGGTGCCAGCGTCTGCACCGGAACCGGCCGGTCCGAGACGATCCAGACATCGGCCACCGCGCCGCCGCGCTGCATCGCCAGCGCCGTCGTATCGCCCGAGCGCCCGATCCTTGCATAGCCGCCCTTCATGAAGCTCCAGCCCTGGGCGGTGCGCGCGGCAAAGACCCGCACCGTCATCGGGCAGGGCATCAAATGGCCATCCGCCGCGGTCGAGCCCTCGGGGCCGGGGCCGTCGCGCTCGACCCAAGCCGGGGTGGTGGACAGCGTCACCGCCTCTTGGCCCACGAGCTGCGCGCCCTCGGAGGCGAGCCATTCCGCGATGCTCTCGCGCGCGGTGCCACGGAAGCGCCCGCCCAGCGCGGTCGTGGCGCCCAGATCAAAGGGCAGATCGACCGCATAGGCCGAGCCGATCATCATCCGCTCGGCATTGGCCTCGACATAGGCGCGTTCGGCCGCGCCGCCGCACCACCATGTGGCGATATTGGGCATGCTGAGCGGCTGGCCCGCCAGCACCTCGGAGATCCGCGGCAGGAAGGCCATCAGCGCGCGCATCTCCAGCACGCCCGAGCCGAAGGCATTGACCATCGCCAGATTGCCCGCGCGCACCGCCTCCATCAGGCCCGGCGTGCCGATCTGGCTGGTGGGGTCGAATTCCAGCGGATCGGCAAAGCCCGCGTCGATCCGCCGCCAGAGCGCGCCCAAGGGTTTTGGCCCCTCGATCGTGCGCACCATCGCCTGACCGTTCTCGACCAGCAGATCCTCGCCCTCAAGCAGGCTCAGCCCCAGATAGCGCGCGATATAGGTGTGTTCGTAATAGGTGTCATTCGAGGGGCCGGGCGTCAGGATCGCGGCGGTGCGCGCCTCGCCCGTCGCCCCGCGCGAGAGCCGCGCCAGCGCCGTGCGATAGCCCTGAAAGAACCCCGCCAGCCGGTGGATATGCGCGCGCGGGAAGCGCTCGGGGAAGATGCGCCCCGTCGCCATCCGGTTTTCCAGCGCAAAGCCCGCGCCCGAGGGCGCCTGCGTCCGGTCGCCCAGCACGAACCAAGAGCCATCGGGCGAGCGGCCGATCTCGAAGGCCATGAAATGCAGGTAATGCCCGCCGCGCGGGGGCACGCCGACCATCGGGCGCAGCCATTGTCTGGACCCCGCGATGAGTTCCGCGGGCAGGTGGCCTTCGCTGACCAGCCGCCCGGGGCCATAGAGGTCGGCCATCACCGCCTCAAGCAGATCGGCGCGCTGGGTCAGCCCCGCGCAGATCTGATCCCATTCGGTTTCATGCAGGATCACCGGGATATGGCTCAGCGGCCATTCCCGCTCGGTCAGCGGATCGTTGGAATATTGCCGGAAGAAGACGCCCGCATCGCGCAGATACTGGTTGCCGCGCTCGAACCGGGCGGCAACCTCGGCCGGTGTCAGCCGGGCGAAGCGCTCGACAAACCGGCGCCAGACCGGGCGCATCTGGCCGCTGGCGTCAAAAAGCTCGTCAGCGACCCCCGGATCGAGCCGGTAATCGGCAAAAAGATCCGGTCCGGTCTGTCTCGCGGCGCTGGCCATGATCCCCCCTGCATTCGTCTTACACCAGCCCGATGGGGCGGCGCAGGTCAAGCGTCAAGGGGAATTCCGGATGCGGCACTTCGGTTCCCGGGGAATAGGCGCCGGGGCTGTGGCCATAGGGCTCGAACCGCGCAAGGCGGCGGGCCTCGGCCTCGTAGGCATTGACGGGGAAGGTGTCATAGTTGCGCCCGCCGGGATGCGCCACATGATAGGTGCAGCCCGCCAGCGCCCGGCCGGTCCATTCGTCATAGATGTCGAAGATGAGCGGCGCATTGACCGGCAGCACCGGATGCAGCGCCTGCGCGGGTTGCCAGGCCTTGAAGCGCACGCCGCCGACCGCAACGCCCGAGGTCTGGCTGCGCGCCAGCGGAACCGGGCGGCGGTTGCACATCACCCGGTAGCGGTCCTGATGCAGCGTGGTCAGTTTGACCTGTAACCGCTCGACCGAACTGTCGGTATAACGCACCGTGCCGCCGATCGCGCCGGTCTCGCCCAGCACATGCCAGGGCTCCAGCGCCTGACGCAGTTCCAGATGCACGCCCTCGGCCTGGATCTGGCCGCAGAACGGGAAGCGGAACTCGGCCTGCGCCTCGAACCAGACCGGGTCGAAGTCGAAGCCGTGCTGGCGCAGATCGGAAAGCAGGCTCAGCAGGTCCTCCCACAGGAAATGCGGCAGCATGAAGCGGTCATGCAGCACCGTGCCCCAGCGCACCGGGCGGCCGGTGACGGGCGCGTTCCACGCCCGCGCAATGATCGCGCGGATCAGCAATTGCTGGGCAAGGCTCATCCGCGGATGCGGCGGCATCTCGAAGCCGCGGAATTCCACCAGACCAAGGCGCCCGGTCGGGCCATCGGGGGAATAGAGCTTGTCGATGCAGATTTCCGCGCGATGGGTGTTGCCGGTGACATCGGTCAGCATGTTGTGCAAGAGCCGGTCCACCAGCCATGCCGGCGGCAAGGGCCCGCCCGCGACCGGATCACCGATCTGGGACAGCGCGATTTCCAGTTCATAGAGCGTGTCGTGGCGCGCCTCGTCGATCCGCGGCGCCTGGCTCGTCGGGCCGATGAAGAGGCCGGAGAACAGGTAGCTCAGGCAGGGATGGCGCTGCCAGATCAGGATCAGCGATTTCAGCAGATCGGGGCGGCGCAGGAAGGGGCTGTCGTTCGGTGTGGCGCCGCCGACCACCACATGGTTGCCGCCGCCCGTGCCGGTGTGGCGCCCGTCGATCATGAACTTGTCGGCGCCAAGGCGCGCGAACCGCGCCTCTTCATAGATCGCCTCGGTGGTGGCCACGCAATCGTCCCAGCTGTGGGCGGGGTGGATATTGACCTCGATCACGCCCGGATCGGGGGCGACGCGGATCACGTTCAGACGCGGATCATGCGGCGGCGCATAGCCCTCGATATGGATCGGCAGGTTCAGATCGGCCGCCGTCGCCTCGGCCGCGGCGATCAGTTCGAGATATTCCTCGAGCGTGTCGCAGGGCGGCATGAAGAGGTTCAGACGCCCGTCGCGCGGCTCCATCGCGATGGCGGTGCGCACCGCGCCGCCCGCCGGATCGACGCCGGGCAGATCACGGGTCTGGGCGTTGACCCGCTGGCGTTCGGCGCCCTCTTCGGGCTCGGCCGAGCGGGTCACCTGCTGGCTGTGCCCGGCGCTGGTCGCGGGCGTCATTGCAAGGATCTCGGCCGCCTCGCGCTCGGCCTCGGTCAGTTCCGCGGCGAAGCGGTCGACCTCGGCCTGAAGCCGGGCGCGGCGCGCGGCGATCTGCTGGTGGAAATCGGGCAGGGGGGGCAGCGGCACGGTCGGATCGGCGGGATAGGAATAGGGATAGAGCGCGGGCGGCACATAGGGCAGCGCCCCGAGCGGCAGGCGAAAGCCCACCGGACTGTCGCCGGGGATCAGGAAGATATGCCCGCGCCGCGGCTTCCACAGTTCGGATCGCCATTTCGCGGGCCGGTCGGCCGCCTGCCATTGCCGCTGGATCGGCAGCACATAGCCCGAGGGCTCGGTCAGGCCGCGGTTGAAGACGCGGGCATAGCGGGCGCGGTCCTCGGGGTTCTTCAGCTTGGAATTCTCGGGGCTGACATTCGGTGGCAGGTTGGCTTCCTTGAGGATCCATTCGCCCGGGTCCTCATAGGCGGGCTGGGCATAGTCCCCCTCGAGGCCCAGATGCTCGGCAAAGCGCGCCATGAAGCGCCCGGCCTCGCGCGCGCTGACCGGCTGCGGCGCGTTTTCGCGCGCGATCAGATCGGGGTTCTTCCAGACCGGCTGGCCGTCATGGCGCCAATAGAGCGAGAAGGTCCAGCGCGGCAGGCTCTCGCCCGGATACCATTTGCCCTGCCCGTAATGCAGGAAGCCGCCGGGCGCGAAGCGCTGCTGCAGCCGCCGGATCAGCTGATCGGCAAGGCCCCGTTTCTGTGGCCCCACGGCCTCGGTGTTCCATTCGGCGGTCTCGAAATCGTCCACGCTGACGAAGGTCGGCTCGCCGCCCATGGTCAGGCGCACATCGCCCGCGCTGAGGCTTTCATCGACCTTGGCGCCAAGCGCGTTCAGCCGCTCCCAGGCCTCGTCCGAGAAGGGCTTGGTGATCCGCGGATGCTCGGCCACGCGCTTGACCTGCATGTCGAACTCGAAGCTGACCTCGGGGGTGCCCGCCGCGGTGAACCCGCCCGAGATCGGGGCGGCATTGCGGAAATGCGGGGTGGCCGACAGCGGGATATGGCTTTCCCCGGTCAACAGCCCCGAGGTCGGATCGAGCCCGATCCAGCCCGCGCCGGGCAGGAAGACCTCGCACCAGGCATGCAGGTCGGTGAAGTCGTGTTCGGTCCCCGAGGGGCCGTCGAGCGATTTCACATCGGGCGCAAGCTGGATCAGATAGCCCGAGACAAACCGCGCGGCAAAGCCCAGATGGCGCAGCACCTGCACCAGAAGCCAGCTTGAATCGCGGCACGAGCCGGAGCGTTTTTCCAGCGTCTCGTCCGGGGTTTGCACGCCGGGCTCCATCCGGATCGTATAGTTGATATGCGCGGCGATCCGGGCATTGAGGCCGACGAGGAAATCCACCGTCCGGGTCTTGGCAAAGTCGATCGAGCCCACGAATTGCGCCAGCAGCGGGCCTTCGGGGTCGGGGGTGCGATAGATCACCAGATCGTCGCGCAGCTCGGGCGGATAGTCGAAGGGCCAGTGCTCGGCCGTCTCCTCGACGAAGAAATCGAACGGGTTGTAGACGGTCATGTCGGCGACCAGATCGACCTCGATCTTGAGCTCGGTGACGGGCTCGGGGAAGACGAAGCGTGCGAGCCAGTTGCCGTAGGGGTCTTGCTGGTGGTTCACGAAATGCCCGCCCGGCGAGACCTTGAGCGCATGCGAGATGACGCGGGTGCGCGAATGCGGCGCGGGGCGCAGGCGGATGATCTGCGGCCCAAGGGTGACCGGCCGGTCATAGGTGTAATGGGTCAGGTGGTGGATGGATGCGTAGATCGCCATATCGCCCGCTCGCTGCTGCCGTTGGGCAGAGCCTAGGGGGCGGGCGATATGGCGATCTACGCATCCATCCACCACCTGACCCATTAC
>JACXUS010000413.1 GCA_014763785.1 Sphingomonadales bacterium
CAGCAGATCGACCGCCGCCTCGGGCGCCGAGGCGCCGGAATTCAGGACGATGACCACCTCGAAGGCCAGAACCGCCGCCAAGGCGCCGATCGGGTCGTTGACGATGGCCTCCCATTGCAACAGGGCCGCGGGGCGGCGCGACAGCCGCGCCTGGCGCAACAGCGGCGCAATGACCGTAGGCCCGGTGACGATCATGATCCCGCCGAAGACCGACGAGGTTTCCCAGCTGAGCCCGGCCACGTAATGCAGCGTCAGCGCCGAAACCAGCCAGCCCAGCGGCGCGCCGATGAACACAAGCCGCTTCACACCCGATTTCGCATCACCCAGCCGGTGGAGATCGAGTGAGAACCCTCCCTCGAAGAGAATGACCGCCACGGCGAGCGCGATCAATGGACTGAGGAGTTCTCCGAAATCACGGCCCGGGTTCAAAAGTCCGGTTGCGGGACCCGCGATCAGACCCGCAATCAGGCCCGCAGCCAGAAGGCCCGGGGCAAGACGGCGCGCGATGCGGGCGGCGGCTGGCATCGGGGGCGGTGGCTTACTGGAAAACCGCGTTCGGGTTGTCGAGGCTGTCCGACCCTTCCACCGAAATCTCGGTGCCGAGGGCGGCCACGGCGCGTTCGATCGCGCGGGTCTGCGCCACGAGGTGATCCACCACGCCATTGACCAGCGCCGCGCCCGCCTCATTGCCCATGGCGATCATCATGTCATAGGGCATGCCGCCTTCGGCCGCGTCCTTCGCCGCCGACAGCGCCGCCATCGTCGCATCAAGATCGGCGCGCAGCTGGGCATCGACGGCCGGATCGGCGGCCTTGACCAGATCGCTGACCGAGGGGCCCTCGACCATGCTGCCATCGACCCGCACATAGGCGCCGGTATAGACGTTGCGGATGCCGAGGCCGTCGTAATAGTGGCTCAGATGGGTCATGTCCGAGAAGCAATCGTGCTCTTCCTCGGGGTCGTGCAGCATCAGGCCGAGCTTGGTGCGCTCGCCCGCCAGCTCGCCATAGGAGAGCGAGCCGAGCCCGGTCAGGATCGCCGAGACCCCCGCCGCCGGATCGTCGGTCAGGGTCTTGCGCGCGGCGCCATCGGCCTGCCAATTGGCGACCATCTCGGCCAGGTCCTCGACCAAAAGATCGGTCGCCGCCTGCAGATAGGCCGCGCGGCGGTCGCAATTGCCGCCGGTGCAGCCCTCGCCCTGCAGGTAATCGGTGTAGGGCCGCGCGCCCGCACCCGGGCCGGTGCCGTTCAGATCCTGCCCCCAGAGCAGGAATTCGATCGCGTGATAGCCGGTCGCCACGTTCGCCTCGATCCCCTCGGCCTCTTGCAGCGTGCCCGAGAGCAGGTCGGGGGTGATCTCGGTCGCGTCCACCTCGGTGCCGCCGATGGTGATCTTCGGATTGGCGATGACATTGAGCAGCGCCAGATCGTTTTCCTCGTTCATCGCCGCCGAATCGGGATCGACATAGTCGATCAGCCCCTCATCGAGCGGCCAGGCGTTCACGCGACCCTCCCAGTCGTCAACGATGGCATTGCCGAAACGAAAGGCCTCGGTCTGCTGATAGGGGATGCGGGCGGCGATCCATGCGGCCTTGGCGGCGTCCTGCGTCTGCGCCGAGGGGGCGGCGACAAAGGCCGCGATGGCGGCCTGCAGCGCCTTGGCGGTGGTCAGGCTGTCTTCATAGCCCGCCTGCGCGATATCGGCATAGGTTGCGATCACCTCGGCCTCGGTGGTGGCGAAGGCGGGCGCGGCGAGGGCGCTGGCCAGCGCGGTCGAAAGGGCGAGGGCTTTGAGCGTCGGGGTCATCGGTTCTTCCCTGAAGGCTGGGGCGGGCAGGGCCCGCGATCGCGAAGAAACTGACTGGAACTGTCGGGAAAGTAAACCCGATATTTTTGCTTGGGTATGTGA
>JACXUS010000414.1 GCA_014763785.1 Sphingomonadales bacterium
GCCCATGTTGCAGGCACCCCAAGCGGCATCGCCAGCCCCAGCGCAACCATCGGCGCCAGCGCGGGCAGGCCCACCGCCTGCCCCATCAGCCCCAGCATGAACAAATTGATCGCCACCGCCCCCGCCGCGAAGGGATAGAGGATCAGCATCAGCCGCGACAGCCGCGGACCCCCGCCCGGGTCCTCAGTGACTGGTTCCGTCATCGAAAGTGACCTTGTTCCAGACATTGTATTTCCCCGAGGGCTTGCGCATCGGCAGGCGTTTCACCTCTTCCAGCGTCTTCGCGTCATAGACGATGACCGCGCCATCCTCCTCCCAGATCGAGACCAGCGCATGGCTGCCGTCGCGGGTGAATTCGACATGCGCCACGGTCTTGCCCGGCGCCGGGTCGAGGGTCTTCACGATCTCCAGCGTCTCCTTGTCGATCACATGCATCTTGTCCTTGTTCGGCCCGAAGAAGACATCGGCCCAGACATAGGGGCTGTTTTCATGGCTGCGCAGGAAGAAGCCGGGGCCCATCGTCCTGATCTGTTTCACCAGCGACCAGTCCGCCATGTCGATGACCGAGAGCACCCCTTCCTTCAGATGCGGCGTCGCCATCACCCGGCGCCCGTCGCGCATCCAGCTGATCCCCGAGCCCAGATGCGGCATGCCGGGCAAGGGCAGCTCGGCGATCGCGCGGCCCACGTCCAGATTGATCACCACGCCCTTGTCACCCTCGCGATTGGTGCCGATCAGGTTGCGATAATCGGGCGAGAAGAAGAAATCGTCCAACGGCTCATCAATCACGATCCGGCGCCGGGCAAAGAGACCCTGTTCCGCCGCCAAAGCCTCTTCCATGCTGGCCTCATGGCTGTGCACGAACCCGTCATGGAACGGCCCCGCGCCGGGGTCGGTCGCGATCTCCCAGATCTCGGGCGCATCCTTCAGCGCCAGCACGAAACTGCGCCGCTCGGGCGCCTGATAGACCGCCGAGACCCGCGAGGGCTGGCCCCCGCGGTCCGCCACCTCGATCACCTTCACCACCGACAGATCGGCCGTGGACAGGATCGTCAGCGTATTGGGCAGGTAATTGGCGACGGCCAGCCATTGGCCATCATGGCTCATCGCGATGTTGCGGCTGTTCAGCCCCGCGCGCACCTGCCCCACCACCTGCAGCGACCAGATATCATATTTCTGCACCCAGCCATCGCGGCTCATGACGAAGACGAAATGCCCGTCTGGGCTGAATTTCGGCCCGCCATGCACGGCAAAGGGCGTGGCGAAGCGGTCGAGCACCGCGAAGCTGTCGCCATCGAGCACCGAGACATGGTGATCGCCGGTCTCCACCACCAGCGTGATGTTCATCGGGTCGCCCTCAAAGACCGGCGCGGCGGCCGGGCGATATTCGGGGTTCAGATCGAGGCTCTCATTCGCCATCTCGACCGTCCAATGCGGCACCTCGGGCAGCGGCGTGCCGAGCCAGTCGGCGACGGCAGTGATCTCGTCGCCCGTCAGCTGATCGGCGAAACCCGCCATCTGGGTGGCCGGCCGCCCCTCGGCGATCACCCGCGCCAGATCGGGACCGCCCATCCGCCCCAGCGTCTCGGGGATCAGCGCGGGGCCGGTGCCGCCAAGCCGCCCCTCCCCATGGCAGGCGGCGCAATGCTCGGCAAAGATCGCGGGCGCATCGGGCCCCGCCACGCCCAGACCCGGCGCCAGCGCCAGCATCACCGCAAGGACGCCTCCGGCGGGAGTATTTTTCCAAGGAAAAGACCAGACAGCTTTTTCTTGGCCATAATACTCCCCGCGGAGCGTCCGCGGCCTGCTAGGGTCGGGACCCATAAATCGACTTGAGGCTGCACGGGCTGCATGATTCAAGCTCCCAAACAGAGGGGGCATGATGAGCGGGCATTTCTGGTTGAC
>JACXUS010000120.1 GCA_014763785.1 Sphingomonadales bacterium
CCCCCGCGCTGCAACCGCACGCCCCCCGGCCCGACCGCGACCCAGGCAAGATAGGCCAGCGCCAGAAAGTGGACATAGCGCAAAGCGCCCAGGTCGGTCTTGTCGAACAGGGGGGCCGCCGCGCGGCGCAGATCGCGGATCGGCCCGATCTGTCCGATGATCTTGCTCCAGGCCAGGGGCACCGACAGGATCACGATCGCGGCAGCCAGCCAGACCAGCCCGCGCCGGACGGGCGGGGCAGGGACCCAGCCCGCCATGACGGCAAACCCGGTGAAGAACACCAGTTGCCAGGCAAAGGGGTTGAAGAACCACGGCCGGTCCGAGGGTCTGGAGAACCAGAGCTCGGCCGGAAGGTTCAGCCCCGCCGTCGCCGCGATCCACAGGGCCGCGCTTGCCAGAAACACCAGCCGCCGATCAACCCGGGCCAGCGCCATCATCACCGGGATCAGCCCAAGGATCACCAGATACATCGGCAGGATGTCGAAATAGTTCGGCACATAGGTCAGGGTCAGCAGCCCGATCAGGTTCGGGCCGGTGTTCGTCAGGATCGGGTAGAGGTTCAGCGCCCCCACCTCGTCCCGCGGGAAGGCCCCAGTCATATCGAGCGCCAGCATCAGCACGAGGCTCACGAAGAACACCCCCAGATGCACCCAATAGACCTGCCAGATCCGGTGCAGGATCCGCAATGTCCCCAGTCCCCAGCCCGCGCGCGAGAAGACTGCCCCGAAGGCCAGCGCCGAGGCCATGCCCGAGCAGAAGACAAACAGCTCGGTCGCTTCGGAAAAGCCGAAGCGGGCCGGGATCCACAAGGTCCAGGGGTTGCCGGTGATATGGGCGATCAGGATGATGAACATCCCCACGCCCCGAAAAAAGTCGAGCCTGAGGTCACGCGGCCTTGGGGTCTGGGTCATCTCAGTTGGCATGCGCTTGCACGGCCTCGATCAGGGACAGACGCGCGGTGGCATAGCCGTCCGCCGCCCCGCCGCGCCGGTCGATCCGGTCGCGCAGAAGCCGCTGGGCCGCATCGGTGTATCCACCGCGCAACGCCGCCTCGATGGCGATGCGGTCAAAGACATCGCGCTGCGCATGGCTGCCGCCGATCCGCGGCAGGTCGTCGCGACCGTCGCGAAGGTGCTTCCAGGCCGTCGCATATTCACCCGCCGCAAAGGCCTGCAGGCCCTGCGCGACGCGCAGGCCCGGATGCGCGATGATCCGCTCTGCCTCGCCCCCGGCGGCGTTTGTCTGTCGCATGCGGGCAATCATCGCCGTCGCCGCGCTTTCTCGCGCGCGCCCCCGCAGAGCGCCAGCATATAGTGCAGGTCGGCAAAGGCCAGGCACCCATCGGTCGCGCGGCGCTCCGACAGGTCGGCCAGTTCTTCCCAGCGGTCGCCGACCCTGACCCCCTCCAGTTCCAGCCGCGCCAGCAGCGAAGCCCCGTTCGAGATGTCGCGATAATCGTCGGTCTTTTCCGCCCGGATATCGGCATCATAAAGCGCCAGCGCCCGGTCATATTCCCGCAGATCCAGATGCATCAGGGCGCGGTGCCACCAGACGTGGAAGCGGAAGTTGTTGCAATGCGCCCACGACGCCTCGCGGCCGCTCAGCCACTCAAGGCCCGCGCGCGCCCGGCCCGTCATGTCGAAGACATGCGCCACGGCATGCAGGCCCCAGGCATCATCGGGGGCAAGCTCCACCCCTTGGCGGCCCGTGCGCTCGGCCCGGGCATATTCGCCGGTCTCCTCCAGCGCGAAGGCATGGCAGCCCAGCAGGTAGCCCCGCGCCGGATGGTCGGTCCAGGCGTCGAGCACCCCCTCGACCGAGGCGCGCATCGCATGGGGACGGCCCATCAGGAAGTGGATCGCCTGGATCATCTTCATCGCCAGCGCATCGCGGGGGGTCAGCGACAAAGCGATCTCAAGCCGGGCGACTGCCCGGGTGGGACGGCCCGACAGCCAGTCGCCAAGGGCATGGACAAAGGCAATCTCCCGCATCGTGGCCGGCGCCCCGACCAGAGCCAGTGCATGGGCCTGACGCGCGACCTCGAGCATTTCCGCACGCCCGAGAAGCAGGCAGGACAGCCCCCGGATCGCTTGCCCAAGCGCAAAATCGGGGGCCTCCGTCAGCACGCGGTTCAGGTCGGGGCCTGTGCTTGCCGCATGTGACAGGATGCCAAGGATCACCCGGTTCCAGTCGCCGATCAGATGCGCGGGAACAGAGGTGGGAACGCCGTAGAGATCATCGGACATCGGCATGGAGCGCGACCTTTCTGAGGTGTGGTCAGCCCGGGGCTGCTGCCATGCCATTCGCGCTTTGCGGGCCGGCTGTTACAGGGGGCAGCGACTGTGACAGCCCGCTCACGCAGGCGTTACGGGCCGTGTTCTCAGAACGCCCCGTCATAGGCCCGGCGCGGGATCTCTGCGGCGATCAGCGTGAAGCGGTCGCGCGACAGCGCCGCGCGCGCCTCATGTGCAAGGCTCTGCCGGTCGGATACGGCCACCCCGTGCCCGCCAAAGGCCCGGGCGAGGGCGGCGAAATCGGTGCCCGGCCCGCCGAAATCGACACCGAGATTCGGGCGCTGGCTGGCGCGTTGTTTCATCTCGATCAGGGTCAGGCTGTGATCGACCAGGACGCAGACGATGACCGGCAGGCCCTGCGCCGTCAGGGTGGCCAGCTCGCCCGCGCCCATCTCGAGCCCGGCATCGCCGACGAAGGCCAGGACCGGGGCCTCTGGCCGGCCGATCTTGGCCCCCGCCGCCAGCGGCACCGCGCAGGCCATGGTGCACAGGCCCGAGGATTGCAGGATCAGCCGCGGCGCGGGGCTGTCCCACATCTGGCTGACCAGAATCCGGTGCGCGCCACTGTCGGCGGTGACCACGGTCTCGGGCGGCATCACCGCGCGCAGGGTCGCAAAGACCGCATGCGGACCCCAGCCGTCAGGGTCTGCGAAAGCCGCCTTCAGCTGTGCCCGGGCGGCGTCGGGCTCTGCACCCGGCCAGCGTCGGGGCGCGGCATGGGCCAGCGCCCGAAGCGTCGGCGCAATGCCCCCGATCAGCGGAATATCGGCCCGGTGCATCCCATGGTCCCGCGGGGCAGGGGCAAGGTCGATGACGGTCTGCCCGGGGCCGAAGGCAGCGCGCCAGCCGATCCGCATCTCGATCGGGTCATAGCCCAGCAAGAGCACGCAATCCGCCTGAGCGATCAGCGGCAACAGGATCCGGTCGGCCTTGGGGGAAAGGCCCGCCCCGCCCAGGCTCAGGGGGTCGCTTTCCGGCATCAGGCCCTTGCCCTTGTAGGTGGTCACCAGCGGAATCGCATGCGCCCGGCAGAAGGCGGCGATCGCGGGACCTGCCGCTTCGTTCACCGCATCGACCCCGGCAATCGCCAGCGGTCGGCGGGCCGCCTGTAGCGCCGACAGGGCCCGGGCCAGCCCCTCTGCCGGCGGCAGACCGGGGGCGGAAATCCAAAGGTCCGCGCGCGACGCCTCCTCCGCCAGCGCCTCGGCCACACCGATCGGCACATCCACATGCACCGGCCCCGGCTGGCCCGCGCATGCCAGCGAGATCGCTTTGGCCATCCCGGCCGCCACCGCGCCCTTGGTCAGACGGAAGCTGCCCTTCACCACGGGCCGCAGCATCGCCTGATGGTCAAACACCTGATGGGTGTAGGTCTCGGCCTCGGCCGCATCGACGCATCCGGTCAGGAAGATCAGCGGGACCCGGTCCTGCAGGGCATTCGCCACCACATTCACCGCATTCGCAACCCCCGGCCCGAGTGTTGCAACCAGCACCGGCAGCGCGCCCGTCATGTGCCACAGCCCCTCGGCCATGAAACCGCCGCCGTTTTCGTGCTTCACCAGCACAAACTGCAGGCCCGCGGCATCGAGGCCCTGCATCAGCGCCAGCACCTCGCCGCCCGGGATGCCGAAGGCATGCGTCGCACCCGCGCGTGCCAGAGCCGCCCCGATGACATCTGCGCCGGTTTTCATGTGGTCCATTCTCCTGCGATTACCCCCGCCGCCGCCAGGTCCTGGAGCGCGCCCGCGCTCAGCCCCAACAGCCGCGCCAGCACCGCGCCGGCCACCGGACGGGGGGCGGTGTCGGTCATCGGATCACTTCACCGGCGCCGGGGACGAAAAATCCGGGATCGCCCGGGTCGAAGCCGGGGCGGATTCGAGGCCAGCCCAGGTCTTCTCCGACGCGATCAGGTTGCCGGGAATGTCTTCCTCCCAGAAGCTCACCACGGTCTTGGTCGTGTTCAGGTAGAGCTTCCCATCCACAATCCGCCACAGCGTCGGGTTGCCCGGCACCTTGCCGCCCTTCGCGACGCCATAGGCACAGTGCCCGTCATACTGGGGCGCAAAAGCCGCCGGGTTTGCCAGAAACCTGTCGCGGTTCGCCGCGGTCGCAAAGGCGAAGGTGGCGCCGTTGTACTCGGCCAGGATCGCGGCCTTGCCCGGCAAGGGCGCTTGCTGCGGCTGGCCGATCCTGGACTGCGGCAGGTCGAAGTAGGAGACGACATCATAGCCCGACACGGCATAGCCGGTCGTGTCGATATATTGCTCGCCCGCAAAGGCGCTGCCGATCATTCCGGCGCTGAAGGCAAGGGCGAGGGCGGTCATTTTGAACATTGCTGTCTCCTGTTGCAGTGTCGCTGTCCGTTCGCGGCCCCCGTGCCATCCGTTACCGAAATTTCCCCCCGCTCGCGCCGTCGTGAACGGCAAGGCGACCCTCGCCGGCAACGCAGCGGCCCCGGCGCCAGGAGGTGCCGGAGCGATCCGTTGCGATCACGCCCGCCGCAGATGCAGATCCCTTGCGCGCGCGCGCGACTGCGCGCGGAGCCGCGCCTTGCGCGCAATGTCGTGGGCGAGCTTCAGAGTAGTCATTCGGAAGCTCCCTTCTTGAACGGCGGTCAGGCGGCCCTGGCAGGGCGCGGGGCCGTGTGCATCGTGGCAGTGCTGGCGGAGGGTCGGTTCGCCCGCTGCCCCACCCAAACCGATCCAAGGACAACGGCCGCGCCGAGACTCTGCACGGGCGACAGGGATTGACCGAGCACCACCCAGCCGAGCAGCACAGCCGTCACGGGACTCATCATGCCGAGCATCGAGACGGCGCCGGGCTCGATCCGGGCGATCCCACGGAACCAGAGCACATAGCTGGCTGCGGCGCCGACGAGGCCGAGCCAGAGCAGCCCGGCGAGGTTTGTCGCCGTCAGGGGCGGGAGTGGCGGCTCGACGATCAGCGCGAGCGGCAACAGGATCAACCCCCCGGCTGTCAGCTGCCAGGCCGTGAAGCTGAGGGCCGAAACGGGCGGCTGCCATTTCCGGCTGAGGACCGTGCCCGCCGCCATGGAGGCCGCGCCACCCAGTCCGGCGGCGATGCCAAAAGGGTCGAGAGCGGCGTCCGGCGAGATCAGCAGAAGCGCCACGCCCAGAACGCCGGTGGCCGCCGCGGCAACCGCACCTGCCCGGATCGGCGTGCCGAGCCACCCGCGCGCCATCAGGATCACCATCATGGCCTGCAGCGATCCCAGCGTGGCCGCCACCCCGCCGGGAAGCCTGTAGGCGGCCACGAACAAGAGCGCCCAGAACAGCGCGAAGTTGAAACTGCCGAGCAGGAAGACGCGACCGAGCCAGGCACGGGGTGGCAGGCAATGCGTGACAGCAAGCAGCAGCAGTCCGGCTGGCAAGGCCCTAAGCGCGGCAAGGGTCACGGGATAGCCCGCAGGCAGCGCCTCGGTCGTGACGAGATAGGTGCTGCCCCAGACGGCCGGGGCGAGCGCTGTCAGAAGGATGTCGGTGGTGCGGGACATGGCTCATGTCTCCTGGCGGGGGCTCACCAGAGCGGATGGAAGGGCAAGCGCGGGCGGTCCGGCCAGGGATCGAGGCCGATGTCACGCATCAGGTGGGGCGGCAGGTCGCGTGGAACGCCTCGCTGAATGCGGTGGCGGTGCCGGGCACCCCGGCGGCGGAACAGGAGGGTCATGGCATTTCCTTTCAGGCGACGAGGCGGAGGGCGGCGCGCAGTTGCGCGGCCAGATCCTCGCGCGGTCCGTTGACGAGCCGGGCGCCGGTCTCGCGGACGATGAGGGTTGGAATGGACCGGACCTGGAGCGCGCGGGCGTGTTGCCGGTCGGTCTCGACGGCACGAAGGGTTTCCGGGTCTTCAAAAACATCGGCGAAGGCAGCGCTCTCGAAACCGAAATCCCGGGCGGCGTGCAGCACCGTTGCTGGGTCGGCGACGTTCCGCGCCTCGGTCAGATGCGCGCGCTGCAGGCGGTCGAACATGTCCCAGTGGGCGGCCTGTCCGCCAAGCTGCTCCGCTGCCTTGCATCCCAGTGCGGCCGTCAGCCCATGGGGATAGTCGAAGGGCGCGGCCCGCATGGCGTCGATATCGACGAGGTTCGGTCGGTCGCTGACCTGGCGGCAGACCGCCCAGTGCCCGAGGATGGTCTCGCGGGCGTTCTCGGGCGTGCCCCAGCGGGTAGCCATCTCGGCGCGGCTGGCCTGCAGGACGAAGGTGCGGTGCCGGATGTCGAGGTCGAACTCGGCGGCAAGCGCCCGCATCCGCGATGAGATGTTGAAGCACCAGCAGCAGACCACGTCGTGGAAGAAGTCGATTGTGAGAGAAGCCATCACGCGGCCTCCTCTGACAGGTTGCCCCCAGCCAGCCGCGCGGCGATCCGGGCAACATGCGCGCCTTGGAAGCGCGCTCCGGCGAGGTCGGTCTCGGTGGGCGCGCGTGAGCCATCGGCGCCAGCGATGGTGCCTGCCCCATAGGGCGCGCCGCCGACGATGCCCTCGGCCGTCGTCTGACCGGCAAAGGTGTAGGGCATCCCCGCGATCAGCATCCCGAAATGCTGCAGCGGGATCTGTGTCGAGAGCAGCGTCGCCTCGTGCCCGCCATGCTGCGAGCCGGTGGAGGCGAAGACGGCGGCGACCTTGCCCACCAGCGCGTTGCGCGCCCAGAGGCCACCGGCCTGGTCGAGGAAGGATTTCATCTGCCCGGCCATCATGCCAAAGAGCGTCGGCGTTCCGAAGATGATACCGTCGTAGGCTTCCAGATCGGCCGGTGCCGCGACCGGCGTATCATCCGCGACGAAGCCGGCCTTCTGCCGGACCGCGTCGGGGACGGTCTCCGGCACGCGCCGCAGATCGACATGGGTGCCGGGCACGCTGCGTGCGCCTTCGGCTTCGGCCTGCGCAAGGGCACGGACATGGCCATAGCTGGAATAGTAGAGAACGAGAACGCGGGTCATGGGATCCTCTCAGGGCTTCAGGTTTCGATGCCTGAGAGGATCGGGGATTGGCCGGGCCGGAATAACCGGCCCGCTGTCACTTCATTCGTTACACAGATTGAAGAATGTCAGGGCCGGAGCGCCGCGCGCAGGTGGTCGAGGAAGGCCGTGACCTTCGCGTCCATCCCCAGCCGCGAGGCCGTCACGGCGCAGATCTCTGGCGCGGGTAGCTCCCAGTCGGGCAGAACGCGCACCAGTTCGCCCCGCGCCTCGGCCTCGTTCGAGACGAAGTCCGGCAAGGTGCCGATGCCCTGGCCCGCGATCACGAGGTCGCGCAGGACAAGGCTGTTACCGACACGAACCGGCGGATCGAGGTCGATCGTGATCGTGCCGGAAGGGCCCGTCAGCGCCCATGTGGTGAGGTGGTCCGCAAGCAGGAAGCCGATCACCCGGTGCCGCGTGATGTCCTGCGGGACAACAGGAACGCCCACCCTTTCCACATAGGCGGGTGCCGCGAAGATCCGCTGCCGCATCGTCCCGATCCTGCGCGCCACCAGCGCCGAGTCCGGCATGGCGGGCCGAATGCGGATCGAGACATCGAACCCGCCCTCGACCATGTCCACCACCCGATCGTCCATGGACACGGTCAGACGCAGATCGGGATAGGCGTCGAGAAACCCGGGCAGAATCGGCGCGATCACGGTCTGCCCAAACGAGCTGGAGGCGTTGACCTTCAGGTGCCCCCGCACCGCCCCGGCACCATCGCGGATGCGCGTCTCGACCCCTGCAACAGCGTCGAGGATGCCGCTCGCCTCGTCATAGTAGAGCCGCCCGGCATCAGTGAGCGACATGGAGCGGGTCGTGCGGGTGAGCAGCATCGTGCCAAGACTCTCTTCGAGCAGCTTGATCTCGCGGCTCAGAAGCGCAGGTGACACGCCAAGATCTTCCGCGGCGCGCGCGAAGCTGCCGCGTTCGACGATGCGGCGGAAGGCGTGCATGACGGAAAGCTTGTCCATTCTTCTCGGTCGTTCCTCGCGGGAGCGCCCCTTGCGGGTCGCATGCACCTCTACCCTATCACGGCCACGATAAGGCGCGAACGGATTGTGTTCGCGCCCGCCGACGGACCGAAAGCGCCGCTTAGGCCGCCTGCCGAACCGCAAGCCAGTCCAGGATCGCCCGAGTGGTCTCGTTGGGCTTTTCCTGCTGGATCCAGTGGCTGTCCACTTAACCTTCTTTCCATGCTATTCTTGGGAAGGAGGAAGACCCCATGGGACAAACATCGACAGCGAAGAAGCGGCTGCCGCGGGACGCGGTC
>JACXUS010000121.1 GCA_014763785.1 Sphingomonadales bacterium
CCCGATCCCCAGCGCGAAAATCAGCCGCGTATAGCGGAAGGGGGTGATGACCGAGACCTCGCCGATCCGCATCGCCGCGATCAGCGCGTAATAGGCCGCGGTGCCGAAGACCAGCGCCGCCGCGATCTGCGCGTAATCCACCGCGCTCATCGGGGTGAAGGCGCCGGGGCCAAGCGCGACCATCGCCAGCCCCGCGGGAATGACGCTGGCAAAGCCCCAGGCGCCCAGCTGCAGCGAGCTGACCCCCGCGCCCACCCGCCGCGTCGCCAGATCGCGCGCCGCCAGACCCAGCACCGCGCCCACCGCCAGAAGCGAGAGCACCGAAAACCCCGAGGTGCCCGGCCGGATCACGATCAGCACCCCCGCAAAGCCCACAAGGATCGCCGACCAGCGCCGCCAGCCGACCTTTTCCCCCAGAAAGACCGCAGCCCCCAGCGTGACCGCCAGCGGCGTCGCCTGCAGGATCGCCGAGGCCTGCGCGAGCGGCGTCAGCGCGATGGCCGAGACGAAACAGACCGTGCCCGCCAGCTCCGCCAGATTGCGCAGCAGGACCGGCCGGGCCCAGAAATCGCGGCTGATCACCCGGCCCCCGCGCGCCCGCGCCAGCACCCCGAAGATCAGCGTCCCGCCGATGCCCAGCATCGCCAGCAACTGGCCCAGCGGCAGATGGCCGCTCAGATGCTTGACGAACATATCCTCGAGCGCAAAGCCCGCCATCGCCAGAACCATCAGCACACTGCCGCGGATGTTTTCGCGCCTATGATCCATGGGGGCCCTCCTGCCGGGGCAGCAGTGCCAAAGCCCGCCCGCGCCGTCCAGCGCGCGATTGTATCCGCGACAAGTCTAGCGCAGCGCGCCCACCACATCGGCCCAGATCGGCAGGTGATCCGACGCACGCCGCGACAGCGGGCTGTCGAAGACGCCCATCCGGCTCAGCCGCAGGCCGGGGCCCGCGACGATCCGGTCGAGCCGCCCGAGGGGCGCGCGGGCGGGGAAGCTCGGGCCCGGGGCGTGGATCTCAAAGCCGCTCAGCGCCTCGAAGCCGCGCTTGCTGCGCCATTCGTTGAAATCGCCGATCGCCAGCGCCGGGGCCGGGGCGGCGGCGCGCATCACTTCGGCGATCCGCGCCCATTGCGCGCGCCGGTCGCTGCGCCGCAGCCCCAGATGCGCCGCGATCAGCACGAAGGGATCCGCGCCCTCGGGCGCCAGCCGCAGCCACAGCGCGCCGCGCGGCTCGAGGCCGGGCAGCGCCAGCCCGCCGCCCTCTTCCACCCGGATACCGCGCCGGATCAGCACCGCCTGCCCATGCCAGCCCAGACTGTCGGGCCCGGTGCGCGGCAGCGGCGCGCGGTGGAAGTCGGTCTCGGCTTCGATCAGCCGGGCGGGCAGGGCCGCGGGGCGCGCGCCCATCCGCCGGTCCACCTCTTGCAGCGCGATCACATCCGCCCCCAGCGCATTGATCACCGCCAGCACCCGCCCCGGATCGGCCCGGCCATCGCCGCCCACGCATTTATGCAGGTTATAGGAGGCGATGCGGAAGCAGATCATCTTTATCTGTCAATGGGTTGCGTGGCGTTCTTCAAGTGCCGCAGAAGGTCCGGGCGACGCGCTCCTCGGGCCAGGGCGCGGCCTCGAGATCGGCGCAGTCGGGGTTTTCGGCGAAGGGATCGGCCAGCGCCGCCTGCAACCGATGGAATGGGGCGAAATCCTCGGCCAGCGCGGCGGTGATCGCCTGTTCGATGCGGTGGTTGCGCGGGATGCGGATCGGGTTGGCGCGCGCCATCGTGGCCTGCGGATCGGGTTCCGTGGCAATCCGCGCCTGCCAGCCGGGCGCCCAGGTGTCGAAGGCCGCCGGATCGGTGAATTCATCGCGCGCGCGGCCCGTGATCAGCCCGCGGAAGGTGCGCGTGAAATCGGCGCCCTCGGTCGCCATCCGTTCCAGCAGCGCCTCGATCAGCGGCAAATCGGCCTCGGTCGCTGCGGACATGCCCAGTTTCGCCCCAAAACGGCGCAGCCATTCGCCCTGATAGGCGGGGATGAAGCCATCCAGAACGCCGCTCGTCGCCTCCACCGCCGCCTCGCCCTCGCCGATCAGCGGCAGCAGGCACGAGGCGAATTGCGCCAGATTCCACAGCGCGATCTGCGGCTGGTTGCCATAGGCATAGCGCCCCTGCGTGTCGATCGAGGAAAACACCTTGCGCGGGTGATAGGCATCCATGAAGGCGCAGGGGCCAAAGTCGATCGTCTCCCCCGACAGCGCCATATTGTCGGTGTTCATCACGCCATGGATGAAGCCGACCGCCATCCAGCCCGCGATCAGCCGCGCCTGTGCCGCCACCACCGCAGCCAGCAGGTCGAGCACCCCGTCGGCCTTCGGATAATGTCTTGAAATCAGCGTATTGCAGAGCGTTCTTAAAGCATCCAGATCGCCCCGGGCAGAGAAATACTGGAAGGTGCCGACGCGGATATGACTGGCCGCGACCCGGGTCAGCACCGCGCCTGGCCGCGCAAAGCCATCGCGGATCACCCGCTCGCCCGTCGCAACCGCCGCAAGGGCCCGCGTCGTCGGCAGCCCAAGGCCCACGAAAGCCTCGCTCACCAGATATTCGCGCAAGACCGGCCCCAGCCACGCCCGCCCGTCGCCACGGCGCGAAAACGGCGTTGGCCCCGCGCCCTTCAGCTGCAGATCAAACCGCGCGCCATCGGGGGCCACGACTTCCCCCAAGAGCACCGCGCGCCCGTCGCCCAGCTGCGGCACGAAGCCGCCGAACTGATGCCCGGCATAGGCCTGCGCGATCGGCTCGGCGCCCGCAGGCAGCGCATTGCCCGACAGCATCGCCAGCCCCTCGGGGCCCGCCAGCCAGTCGGTATCCAACCCCAGCCGCGCCGCGAGCGGGCGGTTGAGCGCGATCAGCCGTGGCGCCGCGACCGGCGTCGGCGCCTGACGCGCGAAAAAACGGTCGGGCAGGCGGGCATAGCTGTTGTCGAACTGGGGCTGGGTCATCGTTCTGATCTGGGGGCGCGGGAGATGAGGTCAAGGTTTTGAGTATTTGAACCAAGAAGAAACACCGGCCTTCTTCTTGGCCCAAATACTCCCGCCGGAGGCAATCACAGCCGCCCGATGCGCTCGGTCAGCAACTGATAGAAGCCCTCGGCATCAACTTTGCCCATGAACATCGCATTGCGCGGGCGGTCCGTCACGCCCCACCAATCGGCAACGGTCATCCCCATCGTCAGCTCGGACTGGGTCTCGATCTCGACGTTGATATGGCGGCCCTCGAACAGCTCGGGGCGGAGCAGATAGGCGATCACGCAGGGGTCGTGCAGCGGCGCGCCCTGGCTGCCGTATTTCGCCATGTCGAAGCGCTCGAAAAAATCGGTCCAGCTGGCGACCGCGTGACCGACCGGCGTTCCCAGCGCACGGAAGGCCTCGACGCGGGCGCGGGTGGTCAGGACCTTGTGGGTGACGTCCAGCGGCATGACGACCAGCGGAATTCCCGATTTAAACACGATTTCAGCGGCTTGCGGATCGACGTGAATGTTGAATTCGGCCGCCGGCGTGGTGTTGCCCACCTCGAAATAGGCGCCGCCCATCAGCACGATCTCGGCGATCTTCGGCGCGATATCGGGGGCGCGTTGCAGCGCGGTCGCGATATTGGTCAAGGGCCCCAGCGGGCAGAGCGTGACCGCGCCCGGCGCCTCGGCGCGGAGCGTCTCGATCAGGAAATCGACCGCGTGACCGTCCTGCAGGGGCATCGTCGGCGCGGGCAGCTCGATCCCGTCAAGGCCCGTCTTGCCATGCACATATTCGGCCGTAACCAGCGGACGTTGCAGGGGTTTTTCGCATCCGGCGAAGACCTTCACATCGCGGCGCCCGGCCAGTTCGCAGATCACCCGGGCGTTTTTCGAGGTCAGCGGCAGGGGCACGTTGCCCGCGACGCAGGTGATCCCCAGCACCTCCAGTTCGGGGCTGCCAAGCGCCAGCAGGATTGCGACGGCGTCGTCCTGTCCGGGGTCGGTGTCGATGATGATCTTGCGGGTCATGCGGCTCTCCTTTGCGGCCAGACTGCCCGCAGCGCGCCGCTCTGTCCAGTGCCCGGGTCGAAAAACGCGCCCGGGTGGCACCCCGGGCGCGCTTCTGAATTTCGAATTATGACAGGGGCTTAGCCGTCGAAGTTCACTTCCTCGATCAGCTTGAGCGCGGCCGGGCGCATCTTGGCCACCTCGACCAGCCCAAGGCTGTCGGGGGCGAAGCTGCCCCAGCTCTGCACCAGCTCGGACGCCGGAACGCCCGCCTTGACCGGGAATTCGTGGTTGGTCTCGGCATAGATCTGCTGCGCCTCGTCCGAGGCGAGGAACTCCATCAGCTTCAGCGCGGCCTCCTTGTTCGGGGCCGATTTGGTCATCGACACGCCCGAGATGTTCATATGCGTGCCGCCGCCCTCGAAGACCGGGAAGACCACATTGACCGAATTGGCCCATTCGACCTGCTCGGGGTCATTGACCATCTGGCCCATGTAATAGGTGTTGCCAAGGCTGATGTCGCATTCGCCTGCCCAGATCGACTTGACCTGACCGCGGTCGTTGCCCTCGGGTTTCTTGGCGAGGTTCGCCTTGACCCCTTCGAGCCAGGCGCGGGTCTCGGCCTCGCCGTGGTGGACCATATAGGCGGCGGTCAGCGCGACGTTATAGTCGTTGGTGAAGGGGCGGGTGCAGATCCGGCCCTTCCATTTCGGGTCGGCCAGATCCTCGTAGGTGGTGACCTCGCCCGGCGCCACGCGGTCCTTCGAGGCGAAGATCACCCGCGCGCGGCTGGTCAGGCCATACCATTGGCCGGCCGGATCGCGGAAGGCCTCGGGCACGGCGGCGCTCAGCGCCGGGTCCTCGACCGATTGGGTCACGCCCGCCTCGACCACCTGCGTGAGGCGCGCGATATCGACGGTCATCACCAGATCGGCGGGGCTGCGGTCGCCCTCGGCCACCAGCCGCTCGACCATGCCCTTGTCCACGAAGGCCACGTTGACCGCGATCCCGGTGGCCTTGGTGAAGGCGTCAAACAGCGGCTGCACCAGTTCGGGTTGACGGTGCGAATAGACGTTCACCTCTTCGGCGAGGGCGGGCAGGGCGGCGGCGCTCAGGCATAGCGCGGTGCCGAGGGTCAGGGTCTGGCGCAAGGTCATGGGTGACTCCTTTGGTCAAGATTTCCCCCCGACCTAGCGCGCCCTGCGGCACGGGTCAATAGTTGAGCGATATGATCGGAATTGATCGCGCAGCCGTGATCACGCCCCTTCGGCGGCCTCCAGCGCCTCGAGCGCCGCCATCCACAGCTCTTCGGCGCGGCCCATCGCCTCGCGCGCCTCGGCGTGTTTCATCAGCCATTTGTCGCGCTCCGCCGCGCGGGCGGCCTCGTAAAGCCCGGGGTCAGCCAGCTTTTCATCCAGCTTTTCAATCATTTCCGAGAGCTTGTTCACACGCTCCTCGCATTTGCGGGCTTCCGAGCGCAGGGCCAGCACCGCCTCGCGCGAGGGGCGCGCGGGCTTCTCGCGCGGCTTTGGCGCGGGCTTTTCGGCCGGGTCGCCCGCCAGCAATTCCGCGCGATACGCCTCCAGATCGCCGCCATAGGGCGCCACCGCGCCGCCCTTGACCAGCCAGAGCCGATCCGCCACCAGCCCCAGCAGGTGCATGTCATGGCTGACCAGCACCACCGCACCCGAATAGGCGGTCAGCGCCTCGACCAGCGCCTCGCGGCTTTCGATATCGAGGTGGTTCGTGGGTTCGTCGAGGATCAACAGATGCGGCGCATCCAGCGTCGCCAGCAAGAGCGACAGCCGCGCCTTTTGCCCACCCGACAGCTTGGCCACATTGGTTTCCGCCTGATCCGCGCCAAGGCCGAAGCCCGCCAGCCGTGCGCGGAGCTTCGATTGATGCTCCTCGGGGCGCAGCCGTTGCAGATGCGTCAACGGGCTCGCGCCAAGGTCCAGCTCATCCACCTGATGCTGCGCGAAATAGCCGATCCGCAGCTTGGAGCTGCGAATGATCGAGCCCTCGGTCACATCAAGTTTGCCCGCCAACAGCTTGGAAAGCGTGGATTTTCCCTCACCGTTGCGACCCAGAAGCGCGATCCGGTCATCCTGGTCGATCCGCAGCGAGAGCCGCTTCAGCACCGGCGCGCCGCCATAGCCCACGGCGGCGCCCTCCAGCGCGATGATCGGCGGGCTGAGCGCCTCGGGCGTGGGGAAGGTGAAGACCTGCTTGGCCGCCTCTTCGGGCGCGGTGATCGGCACCATCTTTTCCAGCATCTTGACGCGGGCCTGGGCCTGCACGGCCTTGCTGGCCTTGGCCTTGAAGCGGTCAACGAAGCTTTGCAGATGGGCGCGGCGCGCGTCCTGCTTCTTGGCCTCGGCGGCCTGCACGGCGCGTTGTTCGGCACGGGTGCGCGCGAAGGTGTCGTAGCCGCCCTGATAGAGTGTCAGCTTGCGCGCCTCGAGATGCAGGATTGCGCCCACAGCCCGGTTCAAGAGATCGCGGTCGTGGCTGATCACGATCACCGTATGCGGATAGCGCGCCAGATATTGCTCGAGCCACAGCGCCCCTTCGAGGTCGAGATAGTTGGTCGGCTCGTCCAGCAGCAGCAGATCGGGCTGCGCGAAAAGCACGCCGGCCAGCGCAACCCGCATCCGCCAGCCGCCCGAGAAATCGCTGCACGGCCGGCGCTGCGCCTCGGCATCAAAGCCCAGCCCCTTCAGGATCGCGCTTGCGCGCCCCTCCGCCGACCAGGCGTCGATATCGGCCAGCCGGGTCTGGATCTCGGCGATGCGGTGGGCGTCATGCGCCTGCCCGGCCTCCGCCATCAGGGCGGCGCGCTCGGTATCGGCGGCCAGAACCGTGTCGATCAGCGAGGTGGCAGAGCTTGGCACCTCTTGCGCGACGCCGCCGATGCGGGCGCGGGTGGGCAGGCTGATCTCGCCCGATTCGAGCGCGATCTCGCCCCGGATCAGCCGGAAGAGCGTAGTCTTGCCCGCGCCATTGGCGCCCACCAGGCCCACCTTGTGGCCCGCCGGGATCCGCGCCGAGGCGCCCTCGAAGAGGGGGCGCCCCTCGACCGCATAGGTGATGTCGGAAATCTTCAGCATGGGCCTGCTGTGCCGCAGGCCAGGCCGCGCGTCAACGGGGCGCGCGCCATTTTGGCCCGGCCGGTCGCGCAACTGTCACCCATTCCGGTTAGCCCTTGTCCAAAGCGGGGGGTTTTCAAGCGCCAAACCCCATGCTAGCCACGCGCCAGACGCAATTTCGACCGGCTGGACAAGGCCGGTCACCATCAGAAAGGGCTTTCCCTCATGGCCATCGAACGCACGCTCAGCATCATCAAACCCGATGCGACCCGCCGCAACCTGACCGGCAAGATCAATGCCAAATTCGAGGAAGCGGGCCTGCGCATCGTCGCGCAGAAACGCATCAAGCTGAGCCTCGAGCAGGCCGGCAAATTCTACGAAGTCCACAAAGAGCGCCCCTTCTATGGCGAGCTGTGCGAATTCATGGCCTCGGAGCCGGTCGTGGTGCAGGTCCTCGAGGGCGAAGGCGCGATCGCGAAGAACCGCGAAGTGATGGGCGCGACCAACCCGGCGCAGGCCGCGGATGGCACGATCCGCAAGGAATTCGCCCTCTCGGTCGGCGAGAACTCGGTCCACGGCTCGGATGCGCCGGAAACCGCCGCGCAGGAAATCGCCTTCTTCTTCTCGGGTCTCGAACTGGTCGGCTGATCGCCGCAGCAGGCAGGGGCGGCGCCTCAGCGGCGCAGGCCCAGACCGATCTCATCAAGGGCCGCTTCCAGCCGGAGGCGGCCTAAGTCATGTGCGGCTCCCGGGGGCAGGGGGGCGGGCGCGCCGTCGCCTGCGACGGCGCGCCCGCCCCGCGCGGCGCTGGGGCGCCCCCCTTGGGGGGCGAAACCCGCCGCTTCGGCGGCAACCTCGGATTTGAGCGTATCGAAAGCCGCGCGCAGGGCCACTTTCTCGGCCCCGCGGCAATCGTTCGACGGGCGGCCCTGCAACGTCATCACCAAGGCATAATAGCCGATGAAATGGGTCGGGTTCCCGGCCCGAAGCCAAGCGCGATAGCCCTCATGCGCGCCCATCGCGCGCAGGGTCTGCGCGTCACGAATGCCCGCGCGGGCAAAGCCCTCGGCGGTGGCGGGGCCAATGCCCGCAATCGTGGTGATCGGGTCGGTCATGTTGCGCCCTCCGCGGCGAGTGTCGCGCGCGGCAGGGCGTCAGGCAAGGGGCCGCGGGCCTTGGTCAGGCCTCAGCCTGAGGGGGGGCCGCCTCAGGTCCGGGCCCTGCCTCAGATCGAGGCCCAGTCGGTAAAGCTGGTGCTGCCTTGCTGCGGGGCCTTGGTGCCTTGGCCCTGCTGCTGCTGGGGCTTGGCGGGGGCGGGTTGGATAGTGCCCCGCGGCGTGGTGTAGGAGCGCCGACCCTCGGAGAGGTCAGGGCTTGATCAGGTGGCCACGGCGGGCAGCCTGACGGTTGGATTGTC
>JACXUS010000122.1 GCA_014763785.1 Sphingomonadales bacterium
GGCGCGGCGGGGGTCGTCAGGGCGGCGGTCAGGTCGGCGGGCACGGGCGCCGGGCCGGAGCGATCCAGCGGGTTCAGAACATAAAGCGCCGCCGCCGCGCAGGCCAACCCGCCAAACCCCAGCGACCAGAGGACGAACCGCGGCCCGCGCCCTGCCGGGCCCTCTGGCGTGGTGTGCTGCGGCCCGGAACCGCCGCCCACCTGTCGCGAGCGGTCAATCGAGAGCGAGCGCAGCTTGTCTTCAAGCGATGCGACCTGCCCCGTCGATTTGGGGGCGTCAGCCTGGGCATGAGGGGGCGGCGAGCTGGGTAAAGGGTTGGACATTGGGGGCTCCGATCCGGGGCGCAGAAGGGTCATGTCCAACAGATTACGGCGCAGGCGGACCGTGCCGCGACCCAATACATAATTTGGGACGTGTTCCGCGCGCATAATTTTCTTATATATTTCATGCGCTTGTATGTTCTTGGCCGCCCGGCAGGATAAAGGTCGCGGGACGAGCCGCCCGAATGCCCGCTTTTGGCGGTTGCGCGCGCCGAGCCGGTCGCGGCCCGTCACAGCACCGCTCGGGTCCCTCTTTTCGGGCCCCAAAGCCCTTGAAGCGGCTCTCGGGACCGATTCTCCGCCCGCCAAGGGCCCCGAGGGGCAGGAATCCCCCCGAAACCGGCGCAAGCCGCACCCGTCCGGGCCGGAGAGTCACGACCTTTTTTCCGTCACCGAGCCGAGGAAATCCGGTCCCGGGCTCGCCTGAGCGCCGTCGATCACGCGCCGCCTTTTGCCCCGCGTCCGATTTCCCGGCCGGGGTCAACTTTCCGCGATCCGCGCAGGGACAAGATTATTTCTTCGATAAATCAGATACTTGCAAACGTGTCCTGGAACTTCCGGGACATTTCCTGCGTCCAAATTCGTGATTTTGGCTGTCCCGGGTTCAAATCAGGACGCCACCAAAATCGGCCCTCCTTACGGTTAACGCAAGCTTGCGATGACCCCGTCGACGGGATCGCACCGACGCCACCCAAAGCGACCAGACAGGACCGGAGGCCACATGTCTTACCTGACACAGATCGCGTTGCCGCTGGCCGCCCAGAGGCGTCGGCCGATTGCCGATCTGGAGCAGACGCATGGCATCACGCCGCGCTCGTCGCGGATGTATGAGCGGTTTTACGGTCTGCAAGAGGTGGCGCAGCAGGATCTTTGCCTCGGGGGCATGCTGGACGCGGCCCTGCGTCAGGTGCTCGAAGACCTGCCCAACGGCGGGCGCGGCCTTGCCGGGCAACTGGTCTATTGCAAGACCCAGACCCACAACACCTTCAGCAGCGACGGTTGGCTGCGCGCGCTGGCCGATGCGCAGGGCCTGCACGACTGGGAGGTGATGTCGCTGTCGATGACCAGCTGCGCCTCGGCGCTGGTGCAGATGCATGTGGCGCGGCTGCTGGGCGATGCCGCGGCGCCGCTGATCATCCTGACGGGCGAGAAGGCCTTCCACCCCTGGGTCAGCCGCCTGCCGGTCGGCCTGCTGGCCGAAGTGCCCGCCGCGGCGCTGTTTCATCCTGCACAGCCGGTTCCCGGCGCAGGCGGCTGGCGCATCCGGGGAAGCCATGTGCAGCACCTGCCGCAGTTCCACGCCAACCCCGATGCGATGAGCCCCGAGGAGCGTCAGGCCCTGCAAGCGGCCTATCTGCCCCGTCTGATCGGCTTTCTCGAAGACAGCCTGCAGCGCTGTCGCGACCGCCTGTCGCCCGAGATGGTGTTCCTGCCGCATAACCTCAACCTGCCGATGACGCGGCAGATCGTGGATCACTTCGGCTGGAGCGCGCGCTGTTTTCAGGGCGATGTCGCGCATATCGGGCACGGCTATTGCTCGGACATCTTCCTGAACCTCGACGCCCTGCACCGGGACGGGCGGCCCGCGCCGCAGGTTCTGGTTCTGGCCGCGGGCACCGGCGTCACCTTCGCCAGCTGCCTGCTTGACCGCCTTTCCCCCACCCAAGCCTTGAACGAGGATTCTCCATGACTGCCATGATCTCTGCCGCCATCGCCGAAGTTCTGAGCGAGGTGACCGAACGCCCGGTGACCGCCATCGACAGCGCGGCGCGCTTCGACAAGGACTTCGATCTGGACAGCTATATGTTCGTCCAGTTCCTGCTGAGCCTCGAGGACAAGATCCCCGGCCTGCGCTTCGACCCCGAGCAGATCGGTCAGGCCGGGTTCAACACCATGGCCAGCCTTGTCGAGCATATCGCCGCGCGCGTGGCACCGCAGAAGGCGGCGCTCGATGCTTGACGCCTCGGATTATGGCCCCGGCGAGCAGAGCTTCCTCGCCGCCCGCACGATGGCGCCACAGGCCGCGCTTGCGGCGGCGTGCCTGGCGGCAACGGGGTGCCACGGATACCTTGTCGGCGCGGGTTACGCGCTGCATGCCCCGGGCGCCGCTCTGGTCGATCCGGCCCGCCCGGAGATCACGGTCGAGATCGACCGCGATCTGGATGAAGCGGCCCTTGCCCCGTTCGGGCTTGTGCTCTCGCAGCTGCGCCGCCCCGGGGCGGGGACGGATGGCCCGTTGCCCGCCCGGGCAGCGATTGCGGTTCTGGGGCTGCGGCTTGGCCTGCTCGCGCGGATGCTGGACACGTCCTATGCGCATCTTGAGGGGCGCAGCTCCTTTGGTCAGCGGCTGATCCATCAGCCTCTCATCAAAGGGCAATTCGCCGCCAGCGGTGCGCTGATGACGCGGGTGCGCGCGGAGCTGCAACAGGGTCCGTCGGCGGGCCCGGCATGGGTTCACGCGCTGCATGACGAGATCGACCGGCATTCGGCGCAGGCCGCGAAGCTGATGGGCGGCCACGGTTTTCTCGAGGGCAGCGTCAACAGCCTCGAATATCTCTCGTCGCTGGTGCGGGCCGCGCTGGCACCGCGCCACGACAGCCGGGCGGGGTGAGCATGACCGCCTTGCCCCCCGGAACGCACCCCAGATCGCCCGCCCGGCGCCGTCTCTGGCCGGTAACGGCGCGGACCCGGTCCGCCTGCTGGCGCAGGGGCGCCTGCCGCATCGGCCGCAGCTGCTGCCGCTGAGCGCCGCGCCGGTCGCCCCGGCCCCCACCGGAACCGGAAGCTGGCGGCGCGCGCATGGCCTTGATGACGGCGCAGAGCTTTTGGCCTGCACCTTCGATCCGGCCGCCGCGCAGGGCGGCCCCGCGGCGAGCCCGTTACATCCCGCGCAGCTGGCGCAGGACTGGGCGATCCTTTGCGCGCGGACCGCCGCGCAGCGGCCCGCCCTGCTTTATCTGCACCGCGGGCAACAGCCCGATACGCGCTGCCCGATCCTGCAGGACCTTCTGGCGGTGCTCGACCATCGGGGCGCGGTGCATGCGCTGCGGGTCGAGACCCCGGCCGCGCGGCGCGATGCGCTGGCGATCGCGCGCGCCCTGACCCCGCGGCACGGGCTCTTGCTGGTGCTGCATGATCCAACGCAGCGGCTGTGCCTTGCGCCGCGGGCCATGGCCCCGCTTCGCTTCCTCCTGCTGGCGACGCAGACCCAGGCCCGCCGCCTTCAGGCGACGGCCCCCCACGGCGCCGCCCCGTCCCATGCCCTTCACACGGAGACCTCAGATGTCCGCAGTTGACGCCACCACCGGGCCCGAGACCCGGCTAGACCTGCCGCCCGCTGCCCCCTCCGCCGGGCGGGCGCTGGGTCATATCCTGATCCTTGCGATCCCCTTCGCGCTTGGCGCGGCGGTGACCTCGGTGCTGAACCTTGGCAAGATCGCGCTGCTGTCGCGGGTGGCCGATACCGGGGCGCTGACGGCGCTGTCGCTGTTGCAGCCGGCCTTCGTGCTGATCCTTGCGGTGATGGAGGGGCTGGCGATCACCAATCAGGTGTTCAGCGCCCGCTCGCGCAAGGCCTGGCCGCGGCGCGGCGTGCTGCGGGCCTCGCGCCGTCTGTCGATGGTCGGGCTGATCGTGCTGACGGGGATCGCGGCGCTGAGCTATCTGGCGCGCTATCTGATCCCGGCCGATGCCGTCGGGCTGATGCAGATTGTCGAATTGCTGCCGGGCTTCGTGCTGTCGCTGACGCTGTTCACGGTCTTCGACATCTACTTCGGGGCGATGCGCGGTCAGGGCAAGATCCTGCTGGGCCTGCTGCCCTTCGCGGGTCTGGTCGCGATTGACCTCGCGGTGACCTATGTGCTGGTCGCCGACTATGGCCTTGGCTTCGAGGCGGTCCTGCTTGGCAACCTTGCCGGTGCGGGGGCGATGCTGCCGGTCATCATCTGGCTGCTGCACCGCGAGGTGAAGGACGGCGCCGATAGCCCCGATGAGCCGTTCCGCATCCGTTTGCGCCAGCTGCAGATCGGCGTCGGGCTGCCGGTGTTCAGCTCGCTGGTGGTGGGCTTTGTCAGCGCCGCCGTCGCCTTTCCGCTGCTGGCCCGGCTGGGGCAGGATGTGGTGGCGTCCTTCTTCGTGGTGCTGCGCTATCGCATCGCCTTCATGATCCCGGCGATCGCCATCGGCTCTGCCATTGCCATTCTGGTCAATCAGGCCGCCGAGGAGGGCGAGGGCCGCACGCGGCTGCGCTATCTGGTGATCGGGGTGCCGGTGATGCTGCTGCTCTATGTCGGGGCGACGCTGGCGCTGCCGCATTGGTCCTTCATGCTCGATCTGCTGGTGCCCGCCGAGGCAAGCGCCCTGCGCGGCGCGACGCAGGGGATGCTGGAGCTGCTGCTGGTGACGTTCTTCCTCGTGGCGGGCGGGGCGATGCTGCAGGTGATCCTTGAACAGCTGGGGCGCGGCGGGCAGGTGCTGGCGATCACCGTGCTGACCGAGTTCGGCACCTGCGCCGCGCTGGTCTGGGTCACGACCGAAGGCGCGACGGTCGGGCGGATCTCGCAGGTCCTGATCGGTTTTGCCGCGCTGTCCTTCGGGCTGCTGACGCTGCAATTCCTGCTGCTGCTGCGCAAGATGAGGTCGGCGGATGCTGTATGAACTGGCCTATCCCGGCCTGTGTCTGGCCGAGCTTGCGCAGCGGCTGGGCCGGCGCCGCAGGCTCTCGGGCAAGCCCTTCACCTATCGGGCCGAGCGCAGCCGCCTGCAACGGCGCGAGCTGGCCCTGCTTGCGGGGATCTCCCTGCCGGCCGCGGCCCGTCTGGCGCTCTATCGGTTCGAAGCGGCCCGGCCGCGCCCGGATGAGACGGTGGCGCAGAGCCGCCGCAGGGGCGGGCGGGCGCGGCGGCGCGACGGCGTCGATGGGTCCCTGGTCGAGCGTCACTTCGGCACCGGCCAAGGCCCGCGTGTCCTGCTGCTGCATGGCTGGACCGCCCGCAGCGCGATGATGTGGCCGCTGGCACAGGCGCTGGCGGCACGGGGGGCGCGGGTCACGGTGCCGGACCTGCCGGGCGAGGGGGACAATCCCGCGGCCGTGCTCAGCTTCACGCAAAAGGCCCGCATCCTCGCCCAGTCCTATCACGCCCAGCCCTTCGATATCGTTGTCGGGCATTCCGCCGGGGGGCTGATCGCCGCGCAGGCAATCGAACAGGGGCTGTGCGCGCGGCATCTGGTCACCATCTGCACGCCACTGTCGATGGCGACGCTGTTGCATGCCTATCTGCACCGGATCGACGCGCCGCCCGCGCTGCTCGATGCGCTGATGGCCCTTTACGAACGCCGCGAGGGCCGCAGCGCGCATCTGGTCGGTCCGCCGGTCTATGTCGCCCATGCCGGCTGCATGACCCTCGTGCAGGCGCGCTTCGACTGGCAGGTTCGCCTGCCGGAAGCCGAGGCGATTGCCGAGCTGACCGGCGTCGCGCCGGTCGTGCTCGACGGGTGCAATCATCATTCCATCCTGACCGACAGCCGGTTGCATGACTGTCTGGCAGGACTGCTGGAACATGGGGCGGGTGCAGCCACCCGGCAGGTCCAATGCTGAATATCCTCGATATCGCCATCGCTTTCCCCGAGCGGCAGGAACAGCTGCACGATCTGACCGACGACCTCTCGCTGTCGCGCGATCAGCTGCGCATGTTCGACCGGTTCTTCGGCTTTGACCGGTTCCATGCCGATCCGGCAGAGCCGCTGCCTGCGCTGCTCATGCAGGCTGGCGACGCCGTGCTGGCGCGCAACCCCGGCGCCGCCGCGACGCTCAGCCATGTGGCCCATTGCCATACGCTGCTTTCCACCGGGATTTTTGGCGCGGCGGAGTGCGACCCGCTCGCGCGCTTCCGCGCTGCGGGCTGCGAGACGTTCAGCGCCACGATGAACCATTGCGCGACGGGCGTGAGCATGCTGGGCACCTTCGCCCGGCTGCTTGAGCCCGGCCAGACCGGGATGATCCTGATCGGCGAGAAGGCCTTTCACCCGGCGCTGCGCCATATCGAGAACACCACCCTGATGGGCGAGGCTGCCGTGGCGATCCTTGTCGGGCACCAGCCCGGCCCGTGGCAGGTGCTCGATACCCATGTGACCCATGCGACGCCGTTCTGGAAGAACACCGGGCTGCGCGGGGAACGCTATCTGGAGGGGTTCGACACCGCCTATCTGCCGCTTGCCTGCAACAGCATCGAGCGGGCGCTGAGCGCCTTCGGGCGCGCGCCCGGACAGATCCGGGCGGTGATGCCCCATAACGTCAACCTGCCCTCGTGGTGCCAGCTTGGCGCCCGCACCGGCTTCGCCCGCGAGGCGCTGCATCTGTCCACCATCGGCCGCTACGGCCACTGCTTTGGCGCCGATCCCTTCATCAACCTGATCCACGCGACCGAAACCGGCGGGCTTCGCGCATCGGACGAGGTACTTTTGTTCAGCATCGGCCTCGGGGCGACCGCCGCGAGCGCATTGCTGAGGGTTTCCTGAACTGCCGCCCGCCAACTCAGACCACGCAAGGAGAAAGACATGACCGACACGCAGACAATGACCCTCGACAGCCTCCGCGACATCGGGCTTGGCCCCAACCGGATCGCCCGCGCGCTGGAGGGCGAGATGTTGTTCGGTCCCGGGGGGCTGCTCAATTCCATCGAACTGGTTCAGTTCATGGCCGCGCTGAGCGAACGCAGCGGGATCGAGGCCTTCGAGCTGATGGAGAGCTTTCAGGGCCCCGAGGGCTTCAACGTGCCGCTCGCGGGGGTGCTCGACCTGCTCGACCATCGCAACGCCCGGCAAGTGATGGCAGGCTGACATGACCCAAGTCCCGATGACCTTCCCCGCCGATCTGGTGCGCGACGCGGCCGCGCGTGTCGGCACACCGCTGTATCTGTTCGACGCCGCCGCCCTGCGCCGCCGTGTCGCCGCGCTGACCGAAGCGCTGCCCGATGTCACCTTCTTCTATTCGCTGAAGGCCAACCCGAACCTGTCGGTCGTCCGCACGCTGGTGGCCGCGGGCACCGGGACCGAGGTCAGCTCGCGCCTCGAGCTGGAAACCGCTCTGGCGGCGGGGGCGCGCCCCGGGCAGATCCTGATGGTCGGCCCCGGCAAGCCGCTCGAGGACCTGCGCCGCGCGGTGGATCTGGGGATCAAGGCGATCGTCGTCGAGGCGCTGGAGGAGCTGGACGAGATCGCGGCCCTTGCGGTCGCCGCGGGGCGGGTGCAGCCGGTCGCGCTGCGCATCAACCCCGATTTTCAGGTTCAGGGCGCCCGCCTTGCGATGAGCGGGCGCGCGACCCAGTTCGGCATCGACCAATGTGATCTGCCCGCCGCAATCGAGCGCGCCGAGGCCCTGCCGGGGCTGCGCCTTGTCGGGCTGCATGTCTATATGGGGACCCGTATCCTGTCGGTCGATACGCTTGAGAGCAACACCCGTCAGGTTCTGGAACTGGCCCGCGCGATGGCGGGTCAGCTGCGCGCTCCGCTCGAGTTCGTGGATGTCGGCGGCGGCTTCGGCGTGCCCTATTACGACGATGAAACGGCGCTGGATCTGGCGGTGGTCGGGCAGGCGCTGCGCCCGCTGATCGAGGCTTTCCGCGGCGCCCATCCGCAGACCCGCGTTGCCATCGAGCTGGGTCGCTAAATGGTGGCCAAGGCCGGGGTCTTCGTGACCGGGGTGCGCCGGGTCAAGACCTCCAAATCCGAGCATTTCGCGATCTGCGATGGCGGCTCGAACCTGCATTCGGCGGCCGCCGGTCAGGGCTTCATGCGGCGCAACTTCCCCTTCAGCCTCGTGCCGCGCGACGCCGGGGCCGAGCCGCGCGCGGTCGGGCGCTGGACGATGACCGGGCCGCTCTGCACGCCGATGGATGTGATCCTGTCGCAGGTCGAAACCCCCGCGCCGCAGCCGGGCGATCTGATCTGCATTCACCAGTCCGGGGCCTATGGCGCCTCGGCCTCGCCGGTCGATTTTCTGGGGTTCGGCGGTCCTGCCGAGGTGCTTGTGGAGGGCGAGACGCTGCATCTGGTGCGGGCCGCGCCGCACTGGCAGGCCCGCCTTGACGCGCAGCGCCCGCAGCCGGTGCCTGCCGCAGCCGCGGAACATGGCGCAGCCGCGGGGCTTGTC
>JACXUS010000415.1 GCA_014763785.1 Sphingomonadales bacterium
GTCCGTCCCACGCATCATAGCCTCCGCCGTTATCGTGCGGAGGGTGAATCATGTTCTCAAACCGCTGTCGAGGCGGGACTATTTCAGCAGCCTGCTAGGATCGGGGGCGGAACAGACGGGCAAGGGCGTGGCGCAGTTCCGCGCGGCTCCCGCATGGGCATCTGCCGTTGTCAGCCGCCGGTCTGTCATCGTCCCGCCGCCCCCGTCCCGCCGCTGCTGATCTGCGCCGTCCATGCGCCGCGTGCCCGAGCGTTGCCGTTTTGACCTTCGAACGAGATGGCAAAGACAGAAGTCTTCGGACAGCACGATGGCGGCAAGGCTTCAAGGCCAGAGGGGATCAAGGGGCGAACCGGGCGGCGGGCCACGACGTCGGGGCGGGCACGGATTGTGGTGGAGAGCCCGGTGCCAGGGGTGTCTGACGGCAGGACCTCTCTTGTGCGCGCCCGATTTCCCGATTAAGAACGTAATAGTATAACATCACGGAGAGCCTGATGACCGACAGCCGCCTTCCCGTCACCGTCCTGTCCGGCTTTCTGGGGGCCGGGAAGACCACCCTTCTGAACCACGTCCTGAACAACCGCGAGGGGCGGCGGGTGGCGGTGATCGTCAACGACATGTCCGAGGTCAACATCGACGCCGACCTGATCCGCGAGGGGGCCGAGCTTTCCCGGTCCGAGGAGAAGCTGGTCGAGATGTCGAACGGCTGCATCTGCTGCACGCTGCGCGACGACCTGCTGAAAGAGGTGCGCCGTCTCGCGGCCGAGGGGCGGTTCGACTATCTCCTGATCGAATCCACGGGGATTTCCGAACCGCTCCCCGTCGCCGCCACCTTCGATTTCCGCGACGAGAAGGGCGAAAGCCTGTCGGACGTGGCGCGGCTCGACACGATGGTGACGGTGGTCGATGCGGTGAACCTGCTGCGCGACTTTTCCAGCCACGATTTCCTGGCCGACCGGGGCGAGACCCTGGGCGATGAAGACAACCGCAGCCTGGTGAACCTGTTGACCGAGCAGATCGAGTTTGCCGATGTGATCGTGCTGAACAAGGTCTCGGACGCGACCCCGGCGCAGCGTGACGCCGCGCACAAGATCATCCGCGCGCTGAACCCCGATGCGCGCGTGATCGAGGCCGACCATTCCCGCGTTGACCCCGATCAGATCTTCGACACCGGCCTGTTCGACTTTGACACCGCGCACGAACATCCGATGTGGGCCAAGGAACTCTATGGCTTTGCCAACCACACGCCCGAGACCGAGGAATACGGGATTTCCTCCTTCGTCTATCACGCCCGCGAACCCTTTGATCCGGCCAAGATCCACGCCGTGCTGAACGGCCCCTTGCCCGGCGTGATCCGCGCCAAGGGGCATTTCTGGATCGCCACGCGCCCCGACTGGGTGGCCGAGTTCAGCCTGGCCGGGGCGATGTCGCAGGTGGCGCCCCTGGGCCGCTGGTGGGCCAGCGTCCCCGCGGAACGGCTGCCCAAGAACCCCGAGGCGCAGCGCGAGATTGCGCGCCACTGGGCCGAACCCTGGGGCGACCGGCGGCAGGAGATCGTGTTCATCGGGGTTGACCTTGACCGCGAGGCGATCTGCGCAAGACTGAACGCGGCGCTGGTCACCACCTGCGATTTCACGCCGAAAGCCTGGGCGAAGCTGCCCGATCCCTTCCCGGCCTGGGGGCAGAAGGCGGCATGATCCGGCCCGCCGTGCCCCGCCGCAACCTGTCCACATCGCTCAAACGCCGGTCGCGGGGCGATCCGATGCGGGCCTATGACGCGCTGCCTGCGGACCTGCGGCACTGGCTCGCCCAGGCCGTTCTGCCGTGGAGCGCGGCCTCGGTCCGCCGGGTCTGGCTGAAGGCGCTGAGGGAGGCGCGCGGCGACCGG
>JACXUS010000416.1 GCA_014763785.1 Sphingomonadales bacterium
GGGGGTGTCTCGGGCCCCCCGCTCTGCGTGCGCTTGCCGCCGGTCCCGCCGCTACCCCCCGCGAAGCCGATGGCCGCATCGAAGGGCTGCCAGAGCAGATCGCGGGTCCGGCGCGTCGGATCGGGGAAGCCCGCCCCGATCGCGGCGCATTCAACCGGCCCGATCGCATCGGTGATCGTTGCCCCATGCAGCGTCAGGATGTCATAGAGCGAGGTCTCGACGGTGTCATAATACCAGATCTTGCCGGTGTCGCGATTGACCAGCGCGACAAGCCCGGGGCGCTGCGGAACCTGAGCTGCGATCTCGTCATCATAGATCATCGTCGCGCGCCCGTTCTCGACCACCAGCATCGGCGCCGGGCAGATCGCGGGATCGAAGCTCTCGACCGGTGGCGGGGTGCTGCGCGTGCCCAGCCCCGCGCGCGCCGCCAGACAGGCCGCACCCAGATCGCCGCGCGCCTCGAGGCTCAGCTCCGAGCCCTCGATCAGCTCGTCGATCGAGCCCTGCGAGAAGTCGATGAGCTGGATCTCGCCGGTCTCGGGCACCAGCGCGGGCACGCGCCCCGGCACGCTGCCAAGATACGCGGCCAGCTGCGCGTCATAGATGACGACCAGCGTATCCCCCTCAAGGCGCAGCACCGGCGAGGGGCATTGCGCGGGGTCGAAGGCGGCGCCGTCCTGTGCCAGCGCCGGGAACGGCAGCAGGCCGAGCAGCAGGGCGAAGACCGTGCGGGCGTGCGGGCGAGCGGTGGGGCGGGACATGGCGGGCCTCCTCTCAGCGGGTTTTCAGCAGCGCGTCGAGCGCCTGCAGGGCCGGGGCCTCCAGCGTGACCGGCGCGGCGCCGGGGCCATCCGCGGGCGGCGGCTTGCGATCCGCCGGGGCGGGCGGCACCAGCATCGTCGCGATCAGCGCGCTTTCCTCGTCGCTGATATAGGGGGTGAAGCTGCACAGCCGGTCGCCCGGTTGGAGGTCATGGCAGTCCTCCCCGCCGGTCTGGTTGAGCCCGATCAGCTTGAGGTTCCCCGCCCGGTCCATATCCCAAAACCACGTCGCCACGCGGCCATCGGGCAGGGTGCGGCCAACCTCGACCGACCAGCGCGCGGGCAGGCTGCCCGAAAGCGGCGGGTTGGGATGGGCGAAGGTGCAGGGCTCATCGCCGCAGCGGCGCAGCACCGTGCCCGTCGTCAGCGTGGCGCGCAGCGTGGCGAAGGTGCGCTCGAGCACCGGATCGGCGATATCGGGGTTGCGGCACAGATCGCCGACCCGGGTCAGCGCACAGCCGCGCGCCGGATCGGGCCAGTCCCCGGGATTGAGCGCGATGCGGTTCGCGCCCGGGCCGACCTCGAAGAAATCCGCCCGCGGCAGCGCGCCGCCCGCGGTGACCTCGGCCACCCAGGGCTCGGGCAGATAGAAGAAGAGCCCCGTTGCCGCGTCGCGGATGTCGCAATTCGCGGTGGTCCGGTCCCCGGGCAGGCAGCGGTGCGGATAGTCGGCCCAGGCGCGCTCGCCCAGACCTGCGGCATCCGGACCATGCCCATCGCCCGCGCCGGGCTGGAAAGCCTGACTGAGCACCGCCCCCAGCATCGCGCCCGGATCGGCCGCGCCTTCGCCCTTGGCCGCGCCAAGAAGCCCCGCCATCGCCGCGGCGGCGGCCGGATCGCTTTGCGCGAGATCGTCGATCGCCTGTTGCAGCGCGTCTTGCGGCGGTGCCGCGGCGGGCTGCGGGGCCGGGCGCCTGTCGCGCAGCGCGCGCGTCAGAACCTCGAGGCCGCGGCTCAGCTCCGGGGTGCCGGGCGCGAAATGGCACAATTGCCCGGCCTGCACGCTCTGGCAAGGGCCGTTCATCTCAGCCCATTGATGCGGGTTGAGGACGATCGTATCG
>JACXUS010000417.1 GCA_014763785.1 Sphingomonadales bacterium
TCACAACCGTCGGAACAGGGCTTCCAGCCGTTTCGCCTCGCCCTCAAGGCCCCAGGGCGGGTTCAGGACCACCATGCCCGAGCCGATCATCCCGTGCCCCTCGCGCGCGGGCGGGAAGCGGACCTCGGAGATCAGCGCCTCCGGGTGATCGGCGGCGATCTTGCGCACCATCGTGCGTTCGAGCCCCGAGGCGAGGACCGGATACCAGAGCGCGATGATCCCCACATTCCATTTCCGCGCGATCTGACCGATCAGCTTCGGGATCACCTCGTAATCGGTCTTCACCTCCCAGCTCGGGTCGATCAGCAGGATCCCGCGGCGCGGCGTCGGCGGGCAGAGCGCGAGCGCCATCTGCAGCCCGTCCTTCTGGTGAAAAATCCCGCCATGTGGCGCCATGGCTTCGCGCAGGGCCGCGAATTCCTGCGGGTGCAGCTCGCACAGCTGCAGCGAGTCGATCGGGCGCAGGAGTTGCGCCGCCAGGATCGGCGAGCCGGGATAGGCCTTGGCGCCATGGGCCGCGCGGGTCGCGGCCAGTGCGCGCGCATAGGGGTGATCCGCGCCGAACCAGCCGAGCCGTTCCACCCGCGCGATGCCCGCCGCCGCCTCGCCGGTCTTCACCGCCTCGGGCGCGTCCAGCGCATAGAGCCCGCGGCCGGAATGCGTTTCCAGATAGCTCAGCGGCTTTTCCTTGCGCGTCAGATAATCGAGCGCGGTGGCCATCAGCGCATGCTTGTGCACATCGGCCAGATTCCCGGCGTGATAGAGATGTTGATAGGACAGCATCGCATTCCCCTTTGCCCCCTCATGCCCGGCAAGGGCCGCGCAGGCAAGCCATGCGCCCAAAAGAAAACGGCGGGCCCAGGGAGGAGGAGGGGCCCGCCGTCTCTTTTTCGCTGCACCCTCAGGGAGGAGGAGGAGAGCGCAGCCTTCCCGGACCCAGGGAGGAGGAGGGGCCCGGTATGGGATGGCGGCACCCTCAGGGAGGAGGAGGAGGGCGCCGCCGATTTCCGAGACCCAGGGAGGAGGAGGGGTCTCCGGAACCGTTATTTACTTCCCATAGGCGGCCTCGGTGGCCACCCGGGTGATCATCGCGCGGTGGATGCCCAGATCCGCCAGTTCGCGGTTCGACAGGCTCTTCAGCTCGCGCAGGGTTTCGCGATAGACTTTCCGGCGCGCAAGGGCGTCGCGCAGCCCGGCCAGCAGCCCGCCACGCGGGGCCTCGGTGATGCGGATATCCTGAACCAGTGCCATCATTACTCTGCCTTCGTCATCTGCTGTGCCGCTGGGCGGCGCCGGGGGGTGTTCTGCATCTGCTTTGCTGCGGTGCGGCGTCAATCCCGATGAGGCTAAGATGGGCTCATTGCTGCGGTTGCACAATGCTCGCGAATGGCATTTCTGCCATGCAGAAATCGCATGGCGGTTTTCGGCCAGAATGCGGCCAAAAACGCGGCGGGCGAGCAGGTTTCTCGCTGGGAATGGCACATTTCCTTTGCATAAATTGCGCGGCCCCCTTGCCATGCGCGGCAAAAACGCCACAGTCCGCCCGAATCGACAGGAGAATGAGATGGCTCTGAGCAGGGAATCGGTCCTCGAAGCGCTTCGGAAGGTGGCTGTGCCGGGCGGAGGTGACGCTGTGTCACGCGATCTGGTGCGGGCGCTGGCGGTCGAATCGGGGGTGGTGCGCTTCGTGCTGGAGGGCGCGCCCGAGGCCGATCTGACCGCGATGAAGCCCGCGCTGGAGGCGGCCGTCCGTGCCCTGCCCGGGGTGAGCAGCGTCACCGTGGTTGTGCCGGCGGGGCCGCCCAAGGGGATGGGCGCGCCCAAAGGCGCCGCGCCGAAGATCGGCGGCCATCCGACGCCGCAGGCGGGCCCGACC
>JACXUS010000418.1 GCA_014763785.1 Sphingomonadales bacterium
CGCGCTCGACGAGGTCGGGCTTTCCGCCTGGATCGCGCAGGCCGCCCCGGGCGAGGCGCTGGTCTATCACCGCGGGTTCCTCGCCGTCGACGCCACCGGGGCTGTCTCGAACCTCACGCCCGAGCGCCAGCGCACCCTGCGCGGTGTCGCGGCCGCCGCATTGCGCGCCGCCGAGCAGCGGCTCGTCCACCTCGTGCAGGCCCGGCTCGGGCCCGACCATTTCGCCTACATCGCCGTCGCCCGGCCGAAGCCCGGTCCTGCCGGCGCCGCCCTTTCGATGCGCCTCCTCGAGGCCGCCTGACCCGATCCCCAATCACGGAGGCCCCCATGCCGTTCCCTGAGAACACCCCCTCTATCGACGAGCTGATCAACTTGCCCGTGGGCGAGATCGCCCAGCTTCCCGTCGAGCTCCTGGCTGTCCTGCAGCGCGAGATCGACGCCGCCGCAAAGCAGATGAAGGCCGTCACCGCGCGTTTTTCCACCGCGCTCGAGGTCCGCTACGCCACCCGCGCCGCCGAGGCCCGCCGCGCCTGTGGCAAGGACACCGGCACGGTGCGCCTCGCCGATGGCGAGTTCACCGTGGTCGCTGATCTGCCCAAGCGCGTCGAATGGGACCAGACCCAGCTCGCCGCCATGGTCGAGCGCATCCGCGCCGCGGGCGAGGATCCGTCCGAATACGTCGAGATCAGCTTCAAGGTGCCCGAGCGCGCCTATGCAGCCTGGCCCGAGGCGATCCGCCAGGGCTTCGAGCCCGCCCGCACGGTGAATACCGGCGCGCTGAAGATCGCGATCCTGCCGCAGGAGGATCACGCGTGAGCCTCCCCATCATCACGGCCGATCAGCGACTGGCAGAGACGCGGGGCATCAAGGGCGTGATCTTCGGTCCCTCCGGGATCGGCAAGACCAGCCTGCTTTGGACCCTCGAAGCCTCGACCACGCTGTTCTTCGACCTCGAGGCGGGTGACCTCGCCATCGAGGGGCTGCACATCGACGTGGTCCGGCCTCGCACCTGGAAGGAGTGTCGGGACTTCGCGGTCTTCATCGGCGGCCCGAACCCGGCGCTCCGGCCCGAACAGCCCTACAGCCAGGCGCATTTCGACGAGGTGTGCGGCCGGTTCGGCGATCCGCGCGTCCTCGCCAAATACGACACCGTTTTCATCGACTCGATCACCGTGGCGGGGCGGCTCTGCTTCCAGTGGTGCCGCGGGCAACCGGAGGCGCACTCGGAAAAGACCGGGAAACCCGATGTCCGCGGCGCCTACGGGCTGCACGGGCGCGAGATGATCGGCTGGCTGACCCACCTCCAGCACACGCGCGGCAAGAATGTCTGGTTCGTCGGGATCCTCGACGAGAAGCTCGACGACTTCAATCGCAAGGTCTTCGTCCCGCAGATCGACGGCTCGAAGACCGGGCTCGAGCTGCCCGGCATCGTCGATCAGGTCATCACGATGGCCAGCCTTCCGGACGAGCTGAACCGGCCTCAGCGGGCTTTCGTCTGCCAGACGCTGAACCCGTGGGGCTACCCGGCCAAGGACCGCTCCGGCCGCCTCGACCTGGTCGAAGAGCCCCATCTCGGCCGGCTGATGGAGAAGATCCGCGGCCCGCTGATCCCTGCGGAACGGCGGCTGACCTATTCGCCGCCGCAGCTGCCCCCGCCGCCCGGTCCGACAGCAACCGACACCCATTCCTATCCCACCAACTGAAAGGACCCGAGCCATGTCCGGTCTCTGGAACGACTTCAACGATGCGCAGTCCAACACGAACCTCATCCCCAAGGGCACGCTCGCCAAGGTGCGGCTGACCATCCGCCCCGGCGGCTTCGACGACCCGTCGCAGGGCTGGACCGGGGGCTATGCCACCCGCGGCTCGACCGG
>JACXUS010000123.1 GCA_014763785.1 Sphingomonadales bacterium
TCAACCAGAAATGCCCGCTCATCATGCCCCCTCTGTTTGGGAGCTTGAATCATGCAGCCCGTGCAGCCTCAAGTCGATTTATGGGTCCTGACCCTAGTGGTTCTGCCGGGAAGGGGGGAATGTCCACGTTGTCGATCTGGGCAAAGGCCGCGCCCGTCCTGTTGCGGCGCGCCATCTGCCCGTCGTCGGCCTGCTCGATCCGCGCGGCGCCGACGACATCTGCGCGGCGCTTCGCCCCTTTGTGCAGGCGCCCGATCGGGATGCTGCTGCGCAGCTTCCTGCGATGCTGGCGCGGGCTGAGATCGACCGGACGGGGGACGGAAAAAGTTCAGCCCATGCCGAAATTCCTCTTGCGCGTCCTTTGGCCCGGCCTTATACGACCCCCCACACGCCGGGCCGCAACGCCCTGCGAGACCTCCGGTGGGGCCATAGCTCAGTTGGGAGAGCGCTTGAATGGCATTCAAGAGGTCAGGGGTTCGACTCCCCTTGGCTCCACCAAATACTTCGTGAAAAGTGACGGATAGATCTTCCATTAATGACGGAAGATTGTCCATTTTGTTGGGAAATTTGCGCGTATCATGCTTCCGAAGCCGGTAGAGATCGCTCTGCTGGCTTTTTTGTTGCGTTCGCATATGTGTCCACTTAACCTTCTTGGCTGACGAATGACATGACGGTTTCGATGGGTCGTCGGCCCTGGTTGCGGTAGCCCAGATGCGGGCGCTCGGTGTTGTAGTGGACGAGCTGTAGCGCGACAAAAAAAGCGCAGCAAAACGACAAAAAAAGCGCAGCAACACAAGACGATCACAGGACACAACCAAGGGCCCCGACGAAGCTAGGGATGCGCCCAGAGCATAACTCAAGGCTAGTCTGGAAGGATGCCCAAACCTGAGCAGATCCCAACAGCGGACTCCCGCGCAATGTCCGACTGACCGATTAGGGCAAAAAAAGTACCGGGCGCCGTCTCACGAGCTACGAAGATCGTTCTCCCGACATACCCGCCGAAGCTATTTTTCGCGTTCACCAAGCCGCAAACAACCGTTTGCGCTTCGGCCGATGTGGCCACTGCAATCTCGGTAAATTCGGCGCTGCTCGGATCGATCAGCTGCTTCGTGACCGATGCGATCACCGCATCATACTTCTCAGCTGAGAGAACGGCTGGGGCATTCCCTGCCGCGACTTGGTGCGGGAGAAGCAGAAACGCAGCCACAAGGATGCGAAAGCTGAACTCAAACTCCTATGATAACGGGATCACTCCCGAGCCGTGTGGCCCCACCAGACAACTTTTCCTATCACGCTGACCGTGCCCGGGTGAACGAATTGCGGTGCATACTCTGGGTTGTCAGAGATCAGCACAAGCTGATCATCTGTTGGGCGCTCAAGGCGCTTGACCCGCGCGCGACCGTCTTCAAGCAGCGCATAGACTGGGCTGCGATGGCGGCTCTCCGTTGTCCGAGCTCGCACCGGGATCTCAATTTGAGATCGGTCGACCATGACCATGTCGCCGTGCCAGATCGAAGGCTGCATGCTCTCACCGTCGACGCGAGCGAGAGCCGCATTTCCGGGCGCCACGCCAATCCGCCTGAGCCAGTCGCGCCGGAAGGCTAGGTAGTCAACAATCTGCTCTATGCCATTCTCGGCGCCGTCGCCGGCAGCAAGGAAGGCCGCATGCAACGGAATCCTTGCGAAGTCGTCTTCGGTTGCCACGGGCGGCGAGGACGTCTCATCGTGATCCCGCGGCGGTCCTATGTAGAACTCTAAACCAAGAGCTTCGCTGATCCTTCGCGCTTTCTCGATGTTTGGGACTGCCCGCTTCTCATCGTCTCTCACCACCCCTCGGATGTACCCTTGGGGGAGGTGTGCGCGCATTTCAGCCTGATTCACATTCAGGCCGAGCTCGCCGAGGCGACGTATCACTAGCTCTCCAAATTCCACATCAGCACCACATCAAGACAAGTTGGGACAATGCCCAAGTTTTTGACGCTTGACAATTGGGTTATTTCCAAACAATAAAGTTGGGAGAAAGCCAAATGAGGAAACAATGCGTCCGACCCAGCTCACGAATCTCGCGAACGCTTATGCGGCGCACAGAGGACTGAAGCTTTCCACGCTTGGCGTCTACGCCGTGAACGATGGGAAGTTCTTTGGGCGCCTTGCAGAAGGGTTCGACTGCCGCACCAAAACAGCGGCGAAAGTGGCTGCGTGGTTTGCCGCCAACTGGCCCTCCGATCTCGAGTGGCCGCGCGATATCCCCCGCCCTGCCGCCCAAAAAGTCGGGAGGGCTGCGTGATGCGCGCACTTGAAATCCACGAGCTTCATGACGCAGTCACGGTTATCGATCGCCTCCAGGCCGCCGCAGATCCATGGGCAGAACTGTCCAACTGGATGCAGGAATGCAGCGCCGGAAACACCGATCTGGGCGGCGATGAGGAGGCGTTTGTGGCCCTTGTCGTGGTGTGGCTGACCCAGCTCAGCCTGCCGATCCGCCTTGGAGGTCAGAAATGACCTTCAAGGCGCCCGCGGCCAATACCCGGTTTACACTGGCCCCCGTTTCAGCTCCCGCTGCGATATCCTTCAGCCGGGAGATGATCGAGGTTGTCGAGACTTCCTCTCCGGCGCGGATGGCTTCGAACACAATCGTTCCGACGGTTCCCTTGGCAAGCTCCGGGTTTTCACTGAGCTCGCCGATGAGCTTCTGTCGCTTCTTCGTCATTGCGTCGGTGCGGGCATCGGCATCGGTCATTCGGATCGTCCTTGAGTTGTGTGAGAACTTGGGGATGCAGGCGCTGTGGGGTGCTCGCAACACCCTACAGCGCCACCATATCATGTGCCCGATCTCCGGCAAATACCGGAGTGTTGTGTGATGATGCTTCTGCAAATCAGCAGGAAACGCCGCGACATCGTGCTTCGCACGCTAACGCGCACCGCCCGCCGTCTCGAGGAGCACTGGATCGGAGATATGATCGGCGCCGCCTGCCTGTTCGGCACCGGCTACCTGCTCTTTCTCGCCGCCGGAGTCCTCGCATGCCCGCGTGCTGGTGGCCGCAAGAGACGAGGCTGGCAGCATCCCGCCGGAGCTCAGGGCAACCGCGAGAGCCGCCGCCGAGGCTGCCATCGAAGCGCTCCGACTGAAGGGCTATACCGAAGAAGCCGACCGGATCGCCAAGCAGTTCGCTGCGAACAATATGGCGGATCCTGTGTACGCCGCGAACGATGCCGCCCGGCTCCTTGTCGGAACGCTTGCCACAGCAGTCGAGATGCAGAACGCGCTCAATCGGTCGAGCGCGATCGGTGGGCAGGCCAGTGGCCGCGGTGACGGTATGTCTGAGTGGCGCCGCCGTCAGGCTGATCTGCAGGGCAGCGGGCAAGAACAGCTCACATCCCCCTCAAGCGCTCTCGGATCGGAGATCACGAAGATCCTCTCGCCATCGCGCGCCAGCGGCGGTGGCGCTGGCGGTGGATCTGCAGCGCGCGAGCGCGAGTCGATCATGGACGTGATCGCGGCGCAGCGCCTCGAGCTGGACATCCTGCGCGAGACGAACCCGGTGCAGCAGGAGCTGCTGCGGCACCGCGAGGCGCTGTCAGCGGCGACGCCGAAGCAGCGCGCCGAGCTCGAGGGGCTGATCACGGTCTATCAGGCCGAAAAAGAGCGCATGGACGAGATCAAGGCCGCGTCCAACGAACTACGCTCAAACATGGAGCAGAGCTTCGTCGGCTTGATCCGAGGGGCCGATAGCTTCGGCGAGGCGCTCGGCCGGGTGCTCGACAAGATCGCGGACATGGCGGCGTCGTCGGCGTTCGACATGCTCTGGGACGCCGCCTCGGGCGGTGGCGGTGGCGGTGGACTTTTCGGCGGGTTCATGGACTGGCTGATCCCGGGCAAGGCCGACGGCGGACAGGTGATCGGCGCCGGCGGCCCGCGCGAAGACAACCTGCTGCACTGGCTCAGCAACGGCGAGTTCGTCGTCAACGCAGCCTCGACCAGCCAGTATCTGCCGCTGCTTGAAGCGATCAATGCCGGCATGAGCCCGCGCGAGCTGATGCCCGCGCTGCTCGGCCGGGTGCCGCGGCTCGCCGATGGCGGCCGCGTCGGCGTGATCTCTGCCGCCCGGCTGCCCTCGCTCAGCGGCACCTCGGCCAGCGCTGGCGCGACGACACCCAGCGGCACGATCGTGCTGCAGGCGACGATCAACCTGGCCGGCGCGCGTGGCGATCGCGAGATCGAGCAGGCCGCGGCCGCGGGCATGCAATCCGCCATCGCTCAGGCGATCGACCATTATGACCGGCTGATCCTGCCGCAGCGCGTGCAGGAGATCAGCGACGACCCGAGGACGATCGGCTGATGGCTCTGCTCACCTTTCCTTTACCTGTTTCCGATTTCATGGGGCGGCTGCCGATCGCGCAGGCCACCTTCGAGATCCCGGAATCGCTTGAGGTCTCCGAAACCGATGGCGGCGACATCCTCACCGCCGAGATCGGCACCCGGCTGTGGCGCGGCGAAATCACCCTGGGAAAGATCACCCGCGACGAGGAGGCTGATGCCGCGACGCTGATCGATGTGCTGCGCAGCGGCCGCACCTTCTTGGCCTACGACGTCCGCCGCCCCTGGCCGCGGGCCGACGTCAACGGCACGATCCTGGGCGCCTCTGCCGTGCAGATCCATACGCTCGAGGCCAATAACCGACAGATGCGCCTGAAAGGCCTGCCGCCGGGCTATGAGCTGCGCCGCGGCGACTACATTGGCTGGGACTATGGCGCCAATCCGGTGCGCCGGGCGCTGCATAAGGTTGTCGATCTGTCGGTCACGGCATCTGGCACGGGGATCACGCCCAGCTTCGAGGTCGTGCCGAACATCCGCGCAGGCGCCGCCGTGAGCAGTGCCGTGCGCCTGGTGCGCGCCTACTGCACCGCGATCATCGTGCCCGGGTCGGTATCGCCCGGCGCATCCCGCAGCACGCTGACCGAGGGCACCAAGTTCAGCTGGCAACAGACGCTGAGGTACTAATGGACATCGTGACCTTCACCGTTCCGGATCGTCTGGATTGTCAACAACCAGACGCAGGCCAGGTCCAGTGCGCCATTGATCGGGCGCTGGCGGCCTATGACGCAGCGAGCGCAGAAACACGCTCAGGATTTTGGTGGCGGCGATGCTCTTCGGGCTGCTGGTTTCGAGCGATGTCGCGACCTTTTCAGCGACGTCTTCCGAAAGCTCGTTCATCGCTCGTGCAATCAATGCAAAGCACATGGTCGAGGCTTCTATCTCGCGTCGCGCCGCCATCTTTCCCCGGGAAAGCCTCGCGAGCTCATCCGTCGTGTGCTGAGCAAACTGATCGAGACTCATCTGCATCTGTCGATTCTCCTGTGGTGACGGCAGAGAATATCCCCGATCCGCGCGGAGAGTCCCGCTGATGGCAACGACATTTTCGCCCGCGACCGCGACCTATTTCACCACGCAGACCCGGATGCATGCGCGCGTCCTGTTCTGGGTGCGTGCGCTCAACCGCATGACCGGCGCGCTCGAGACGCTCGGGATCTGGAATGGCGATGACCACCGCGAGTTCACGATCGCAGGCGAGACGCGCACCTATTACGGCGCGGGCAGCCTGCTGTCGGTCGATCCGATCGTCAGCCGCACGGGGCTGGAGGTGCGCCGTCATCAGATGACGCTCTCCCCGCTCTCGGCCGAGGTGCAAACGCTGATCCGCGGCTATGACGCGCGGTTCGCGCCCGTCGAGCTGCACCGCGCGCTGTTCGATCCCGACACCCACAACCTGATCGACGAGCCGCACCGCCGGTTCGCGGGCTACATCGACAAGGTCAAGCTAAAGAGCGGGCCGAAGGGCAGCAAGGTGACGGTGGAGCTGACGCTCGCATCGTCCGCGCGAGCGCTGACCGTCGCGCTGAGCCGGAAACGCTCGGCCGAGACACTGCGCGCGCGCGCGCCCGGTGACGGGTTTCGCAAATATGCCGATGTCGCGGGTGTCATCACCACCCCGTGGGGGACCGACTGATGGAGCGGCATCACGACTGGCAAAAGCGGCTCACCGACTACCTGCTCGCTGCCGGGCGGCAGCCGATCGAGCCCGGGCGGTTCGACTGCATGCTGTTCGCGGCGGGCGCGGTTCGTGTGATGACTGGGATCGATCTCGCGGACGATTTTCGCGGGCGTTACACGACCTTGAAGGGCGGTTTGCGGGTCCTGAAACGGCTCGGATATGCCGATCACGTCGCCCTGATCGACGCACTGCTGGGGGATCGCGTGGGCTGGATGGCCCTGCGCAGCGGCGACATTGCCGCCGTGCCCGGCGATGACGGGACCGCGGCGATCGGCGTCGTGACGGGCGATCTGATCCGGTGCCTGGCCGCCAATGGCGGCATCGGTCCCGTCTCGTTGGATGCGGCGCTCTATGGCTGGAGGATTGGCTGATGCCCGCGGCTGGCGCCCTCATCACCTCTGCCGTTGGCGCAATCTCAACGGGGTTTGCCGCGGTCACCGCATCCGGGGTCCTCGGATCGGTAACCTCGCGCCTGCTGGCCTCGGTTGCGGCCTCGGCGCTCAGCCGGGCACTGGCCAAGAAACCCTCCTCGAAATCTGCCACCGGCGGGATCCGCACCACCGCGACGCTTACAGGAGAGACCAACCCCGAGGCGATCATCCTCGGATGGACCGCAACCGCCGGGCAGGCCATCTGCCCGCCGATGTCGCACGGGGCCCAGAACCGCTACCTGACGCATGTGGTCGAGCTGTGCTCGGCTCCGGGCGCCACGCTCGATCGGGTGATCATCAACAACGACTATGTGACGCTCGGGGCAGACAGCACCGAATACGGCCGCCCCGTGACCAGCGGCGCCTATGCCGGGCTGATCTGGGTGCGCTATTACAACGGCCGCCAGACCGCGGCCGACCCGATGCTGCGGGCCAAATATGGCGCGCATCCCGATCGCCCCTGGACCGCCGACATGGTCGGCGCCGGGATCTGCTATGCGATTGTGACGATGCAGTACGACCAGGAGCGGCTCGCCTCGGTCCCGTCCTACCGTTTCGAGATGACCGGGATCCCGCTCTACGACCCGCGCGCCGACAGCTCTGCCGGTGGCGCCGGGCCCCAGCGCTGGGATGATCCCTCGACCTGGGCGCAAACCGTCAACCCCGTGGTCATCGCGTACAACATCATGCGCGGGATCCGGCTGCCCGGCGGCGATACCTGGGGCGGTCAGATCGAGGTCGCAGACCTGCCGATGACCAGCTGGGTCGCCGCGATGAACGTCTGCGACATGGGCGTCGACGACGGGGCGGGCGGCACGGTGCCGCAGTATCGCTGCGGGATCGAGGCGCTGTTGTCCGACGAGCCCGCTGAGGTCCTGGAAGAGGTCCTGAAGGCCTGCTCCGGGGACGTCGCCGATATTGCCGGGCGCTGGAAGATCCGCGCAGGCAGCCCGGGGACGCCGGTTGCAACGATCACCGATGCCGCGGTGATCCGCACTCGCGACGAGATGCTCGACCCGTTCCCGGACCTCGCGAGCACATACAATGGGATCACCGCGACGGCGCCGAACCCGGCGGCGCTCTGGGAGAGCAAGGAGCTGCCCGCCCGCTACAATGCCGCCTGGGAAGCCGCCGACCGTTTCGGGCGCAAGGTGGCGTCGATCCAGCTCAATGCAGTGCCCTGGCCCGAGCAGGGGCAACGCCTGATGCGCGCATGGATCGAGGGCGAGCGGCGGTTCGCCTCGCACCAGCTGGTATTGCCGCCCGCCTATGCCGCGCTCGAGCCGATGGACTGCATCGCCTGGGCCAGCGACCGCAACGGATATGCGGCCAAGCAGTTCGAGATCAGCGAGACCTCGGACGATCTCATGACCTGCAACATGGGGCTGTCGCAGCGCGAGGTCGACCCGGCCGACTATGCCTGGACGCCGGGCATGGCGCTGCCATCGACGCCATCCGCGCCCGGATATACGCCGCCCGCGGCCGAGGCGGTGTCGGGCTGGGCGGTCACGAAACACCAGATCGCAGACGGGTCGGGGACCGCGCGGCGGCCCGCGCTGTTGCTGAGCTGGAGCCCCGATCTGATCGCAGCCGGCATCCAGTGGGAGCTGCGCGTCCAGGGCTTGACAGAGGTGCGCACCGGCTCCACCCAAGCCGTTGCGTCCGGGGGGCAGGTGGTGGCCGACGGTGTCCTGTCGGCGACCACCTATGAGGCGCGAGGCCGGATGATCGTGACCGGCCGCGAGACTGCATGGACCGCATGGGCCTCGGCGACGACCGATGACCTGCGCGTGGGCGAGGCCGATCTTGACCCGACGATCCCCCAGGCGATTGCCGCGGCTGCGCAGGCGGCGGATGATGTCCGAGCAGAC
>JACXUS010000419.1 GCA_014763785.1 Sphingomonadales bacterium
CACCGCCACCCCGCCCCATTGGCCCAGCGTGAAATGCTCGTTAAAGAGGAACCCCGCCCCGATCACCGCGAATAGGGGCCCGGTGCCGCGCACCACGGGATAGACGACGGTATAGGCGCCGCGCGTGTAGGTCATCGCCTGCGCGAGCTTGTAGGCAATATGGATCACCACCGCGCCCGCGAAAATCGGCCACATATGCGCCTCGGGCCAGGGCACGACGAACAGCGCGAAGGGCGCCGCGATCAGCCCATAGCTGCCATCAATCGCCGCCCGGCTCAGCCAGGGGTCATGGCGCCCCTTCTGCAGCGCGCCAAAAAGCGCATGCAACAGCGCCGCCAGCAACGCCAGAGCCAGCGCCACCTCATGCCCGGCAGGCGTGCCCTCAAGACTGGTGATAAAGGCGCTCATCGCGGCCCCGGGGCAACTGGCCTCGAAGCTGACCTCCGCAAGGCCCCCGCGCGCTGACGGATCGCCGGACCCCGCGCCAATGGCAGGACAGAGGGCGCGGGCAAGGTGCCGGCGCGGCAGAGCGGCGCGGGGCGCGCCCGGACCGCCCCGGCGCCGCGTCTGTCGCCTGCCACGCCCATGGACGCGGGGCGCAGGGGGCCAGCCCCCTCTTCGGCTAAAGCCGAATTCACCCCCGGGATATTTCGGGCAAGATCAAAGCCCATGCGGGGTTCTTGCCTCATCACCTTGCCGAAAATATCCCGGGGGGAGAGGGGGGCAGCGCCCCCCTGCGCGGCTCTCATCCCGCGGCCCCGCCCAGATCGCCGCCGACCAGCGCGCGGGCGAAATCCTCGGGGTCGAAGGGCGCCAGATCGTCGATCTGCTCGCCCACCCCGATCGCATGGATCGGCAGGCCGAAGCGGTCGGCCAGCGCCACCAGCACGCCGCCCCTCGCCGTGCCGTCGAGCTTGGTCATGACGAGGCCCGAGACATCGGCGATCTTGCGGAAGGTCTCGACCTGGCTCAGCGCGTTTTGCCCGGTCGTCGCATCGAGCACCAGAAGCGTGTTATGCGGCGCCGTTTCGTCAACCTTGCGGATGACGCGGACGATCTTGGCCAGCTCTTCCATCAGATCGGCGCGGTTTTGCAGCCGCCCGGCGGTGTCGATCATCAGCAGATCCGCGCCATCGGCCTCGGCGCGCTTCATCGCATCAAAGGCCAGCGAGGCCGGGTCGGAGCCCTCGGGCGCGGTCAGCACCGGCACCCCCGCGCGCTCACCCCAGACCTTGAGCTGTTCGACCGCCGCCGCGCGGAACGTGTCGCCCGCCGCGATCACCACCGATTTTCCGGCCGCACGGAACTGCGAGGCGAGCTTGCCGATCGTCGTGGTCTTGCCCGAGCCATTGACGCCCACCACCAGCACCACCTGCGGGGTCTTGGGATATAGCGGCAGCGGGCGCGCGACCGGCTCCATGATCCGGGCGATTTCCGCAGCCAGCAGGTCCTGCAATTCGGGCACGGAGATCCGCCGCCCCATCCGCCCCTCGGCGATATTGGCGCTGACGCGCAGCGCGGTCTCGACCCCCATATCCGAGGCGATCAGCAATTCCTCGAGGCTTTCCAGCATCGCGTCATCCAGCTCGCGGCGCGGCGCCGCAGCGGCGTCGCCCTCGCGCGCGAAGAGGCGGCCGATCAGGCCGGGCTTCTTCTGCGCAGACGCGGCAGGCGCGGGCGCCGCGGTGGCCTCATCCCCCGCCCCCGGCGCCTCGGCCACGATCGCCTCGAGCCCCTCCTCGAGCTTCGAGGAGGTCCGCGTCAGGCGGGATTTCAGCTTCTGGAAGAACGACATCGCGGCAGCCCCCGGGGGTTTCTCGGCAGGTGGTTTCACCCCACCTAATCAATCCCGCCCCCTGATGGAAGGG
>JACXUS010000011.1 GCA_014763785.1 Sphingomonadales bacterium
TCAACCAGAAATGCCCGCTCATCATGCCCCCTCTGTTTGGGAGCTTGAATCATGCAGCCCGTGCAGCCTCAAGTCGATTTATGGGTCCTGACCCTAAGCCCGGCCGGTCTGCCCGACAAGAGGCTTGCGGCCCCCCGGCGCTTCCCCGATAGTGGCCGCGCATTTTCAGGGGACCCCGATGGCCGCCACCGCATTGACCGCCCGCCTGCTTTGCCCCGTGCTTGCGGGCCTTGCGCTAGCCCTGCCCGGGGCCGCGCAAGAGGCCGCGCCGATCTATGACTGCATCGTGGAACCCGCGCAGCGGCTGGAACTGGGCAGCCCGGTTGCGGGCATCCTCGACCGCGTTCTGGTCGAGCGGGGCGCTGCGGTCCGTGCGGGCGATATCCTCGCCGAGCTGCATTCTGAGCAGGAAACGGCCCGCCTGCGCACCGCCGAGGCGCAGGCCGCCAGCGATGCGCTGATCCAGTCGCGCGCGGCCAGCCTGCGGCTTGCGCAGACCACGCATGACCGCACGCAGGACCTGCTCAGCCGCCGTGTCGCCGCCGAGCAACAGGCGCAAGAGGCCGCCGCCCAGCTGGAAACCGCGCAGATGGACCTGCGTCTGGCCGAATTGCAGCACCAGCTCGACCAGCTCGGCGTCGAGGAGGCCCGCGCCGAGGTCGCGCTGCGTCAGATCCGCAGCCCGATCGACGGCATCGTGGTCGAGCGCGCCCGCGGGCCCGGGGAATATGTGTTTCAGGAACGCCATGAGCTGACCGTCGCGCAGATCGACCCGCTGCATGTCGAGGCCTGGCTGCCGATCGACCTTTACCCCCGGATGCGCGCGGCCGAGACGATCCAGATCGAGCTGACCCAGCCCGGGCAGACCACCGTGCCCGCCCGCGTCACCATCGTCGATCAGGTTTTTGACGCCGCGACCGGCACCTTCGGCCTGCGCGCCGAGATAGACAACCCCGGGCATCTGATCCCCGCGGGCCAGACCTGCGCGCTGATCCTAGATCCGGCGTAACGCGCCGCGGCCACCCGGGCCGCAGCGCTTTTCCCTGTAAAATCAGACGGTTTCGGCCACCACCTCGGCACCCGCCTCCAGCGCGCGGCTGATCTGCCGGAAATTCGCCAGCGAGAACAGGTGCAGATAGATCGCCTCGAGCATCCCCGAGGCATGCAGCGCGGCGATTTCCTCGGGCTTCAGCGCCATCAGCTTCTCGCGCCGCACGGTCTGGAAGCCCTGCAGCTGCTCGGTGCCGTCCGGCGTGCGGAAGGTGGCGCGCATCGGCTCCAGAAGGCCCAGCTCCGCCAGCTTCGCGCCCAGCCGCTGGCCCAGCGTGAACTGGCGCTGATACTCCTTGGCGAAGTCGATCATCTTGTCCAGATAGGCGGTGCGGCGCCCCTCGCTGTCGAAGAGCCGCTCGCCCCGGCCCTCGCGGTTGCAGCCCGGGAAGGTCTCGTCGAGGCAGAGGATGAAATTCGGGCTCTCGGCGGTCTGGCCCAGCACGAAAGGATATTGCCGCAGGAAGGCGGGGGTGTAGTCGGGCGCCCATTTGCCGTCCGCGTCGATGAAAACGTTCTGCTGATCGCGCACGCCCAGCACCACGATCGGGATCACCCGCTCGGCGGTGCCCGCGAAGACGATCGGCAGGCTGCGCGCGGCGGCGGCGAATTCGCCGATCAGGAGCGGCGCCGAATTGATCCGCGCGGCAAAGCCCCAATCCTCGCCGGTGCGCACCGACATATCACCGTGGCGGCTCGCCGAAATCGGGGTGGCGTTCTCGTAGATGAAAAGCTGTTTGGTCATCGGATGTCCTGAACCAAGGTTGGGGGCCCGCGCGCAGGCCGGGCCGAAGGATACGGGGCGATGCTATTCGCTGCGCCCCGCGAAGCCAAGAAGTCCCGCCAGCGTGCGGTCGGATTTCAGCGTAGCCGCGCGCAGCCGCGCGGCGCGCCCCTCGGCGCGGGCCTGCGCCAGCGCGATCATCAGCCGCGGCAGCGGCCCGCCGAGGCGGGTCACCCCCGCGCCCCGCATCGCCCGCTGCACGAACCGCGCGGGCCCCGGCAGATAGGCGCGGAACAGCTCATCCTCGGGGCAGGCGAAGGTTTCAGAGGAGCCCGGATCGCCCTGCCGCCCGGCCCGCCCGATCAGCTGCCGGTCCGAGCGCGGCGAATCGTTCGGTTCCGCCACGATCACATGCAGCCCGCCGCCCGCAAGGACCGACGGCGCGGGTTTGATATCGGTGCCGCGCCCGGCCATGTTGGTGGCGATGGTCAGCCGCCCCGCGCCCCCCGCCTCGGCCACGATCGCAGCCTCCGCGGCATCGTTGAGCGCGTTGATCACCTGTGCGGGCTGATCCCGCGCGGCCAGACGCGCGGCCAGATCCTCGGAACTGGCGACCGAACGGGTGCCGATCAGCACGGCGCGGCCCGCGGCGGTGAGCTGGGCCGCCCGCGCCGCCACCGCCTGCGCGCGGGCCTCGGCATCGACCCAGAGCACCGGCGCCGCATCACGCCTGCGCGGCGGGTTATGCGTCGGGATGCGCATCAGCCGCAGGCCGTAAACCCGCCACATCTCGGTTTCCAGGCCCCGCGCCGTTCCGGTCATCCCCGAGAGCCGCAGATAGCGCCGGAAGAGCCGCTGATAGGTGATCCGCGCCGAGGTCTCCGACCGGCCCGAGAGCGTGGCGCCCTCTTTCGTCTCGATCATCTGATGCAGCCCGCGTTCCCAGGCCCGCCCGGGCGAAATGCGGCCGGTGTTCTCGTCAACGATCTGGATTTCGCCCTCAAGCAGCACATACTGCTGCCCGCGGTGATAGAGATGCAGCGCGGCCAGCGCCTGTTCGGCGCGCTCCTCGCGGCCGCGGCGGGCACGCCACAGGCCCCCCCAATCCGCGCTGATCTCGGCCGCGCGAACCCGCCCCGCCGCGGTCAGCTCGGCCGAGCGGGCGCGCCGGTCGATGCGGAAATCGCGCCCCTCGACCAGCGCCCGGCCCAGATCAAGCGCGCGGACGAAATCGGCGCCATCCTCGGCCGCGCCGCGCGGCGCCGAGATCACCAGCGGGATCCGCGCCTCATCGGCCAGAACCAGATCGGCCTCGTCCAGAATCGCCAGCGGCAGCCCCTGCATCACCGTCTGCGCGGCCCCGCCGCCGCGCCGCGCGAGCCCCCCGATCAGCGTGCGCGCCCGCGAGCGCGTCGGCCCCAGCGCAATCGTGTCGCGCAGGTAATCGAAGCCCAGATCCTTGTTGGTGACGAAGACCACATCGGCGCGATAGGCGCGGGTCTTCGCGGGCGGCGGCATGTCGGCGGTGATCACGCCGACCGTCAGGCCGCAAAATTCGATCACCGGGCCGAGCTGCGCGGCGTCGCGCTCGGCCAGATAGTGGTTCACCGTGATCACATGCGCGGGCAGCCCCGCCAACGCCGAGGTTACCGCCGCCAGAAGGCCGGTGATCGTCTTGCCCTCGCCGGTGGCGAGCTCGGCCATACCGCCATCCAGCAGCACCCGCGCCGCCATGATCTGCACCGGATAGTGCCGCATGCCCAGCCTCCGCCCCGTCACCTCGCGCACCAGCGCGAAGGCGCGGCAGGTGGCGGCCTCGGTCGCGCGGGCGCTGCCGCCGCGGCGCAGGGCGGCGGCCAGACGCGGAGCCTCGGCGCGCAAGGCGGCCTCGTCCATCGCCTCGAAGGCGGCGCCCTCGGCCAGCACCGCGGCGGCAAAGCGGCGCAAGCGGCGCTGGCTGCGGCCGATCCGCGCCATCGGCGCCGCCGCCAGCCCCTCGATCACCCGGCGCAGGGTGCCCGGGCGCGGCTCGATCCGCTCGGCATGCGGGGCCAGCACCCAATCGCCGCCGGCCCAGCCGGGGCGCAGATGGGCGCCGCCCTCAGACATCGAGCCTGCGCAGGATCACCACCCGCGCCTTGCGATAAAGCTGCCAGCCAAGCGGGCGCCAACCATGGCTGAGCCGCACCCGCGCATGGCTGCCAAAGGCGCCCGCGGGCAGGTCGCGGTCCAGTTCCACATCGAACAGGAACTGGCTTTCCAGCGCGCTCATCCCCTCGGGGTCGTTCGGATCGGCCAGAATCGCGCCGCCGCCGAAGCTGGTGAAGGCCCGGTTTGGCAGCCGGTTGGCGGCGGCGGGCACCTCGCGCACCAGATGCGCGGGCAGGCTCTCGCCGCTGTCGGCGATCAGCAGCACCCGCACCCCGCGCGTGTCGCCCCGCACCAGATCGACGCGCTCCTGCGGCACCGCGATCCGCACTCGCCGCAGCGCCGGTTCGATGACATGGCCGAGCAATTCGCCCCGCCGCACGAAGCGCCCCGGCAGATCGGCCGCCCGCGGCACGACAAAGCGCCCCGCCACCGGCGCGACCAGATCGAGCCGCGCGCGTTCGTCGCGCTGGCGGGCAAGCTGGGCGCCCGCCTCGGCCACCTGTTCGCGCAGCACCGCCGCGCGCAGCCGGTCATTGCCCAGCATCGCGCGATATTGCGCCTGCGCCTGATCGACCCGCGCCTGCGCAAGGTCGATGCGCGTGGCGATCACCGGCTCGGTGAGCCGGATCAGCGGCGCCCCCGCGGTGACCTCGGCGCCGGGTGCGGCCACCAGCGCCTCGACAAACCCATCGGTGCCCGCGCGCAGCTCCGACCGCTCGGGCAACCAGACGACGCCCTCGGCCAAAGTGCTCATCGGCAGGGGCACCGCCAGCACCAGCGCCAGCGCCGCCGCCACGCCCCCCGCGGTGACCGAGACCGCGCGGCGCCGCACCTTGCTCAGCCGCCCGTCGCTGAGCACCGTTTTCAGGATGCGGAAGAGCGGCATGACGAGCGACAGAAACAGGCTCCAGATCGCCAGCAGGATGCCGAGGCCAAAGGCCTTGCTCGCCACGATCAGCGCGATCGAAAGCGACAGGAGCAGCCGATAGACAAAAGCGAGCGGCGCATAGATCAAGAGAAGCGCGCGTTCCCGCCCATCCTCGCCCGGCAAGGGCTCGGGCGGCGCGCCAAACAGATAGCGCTCCGCCAGCCGCCCCCAGAGCCGCGTCGCGCGTTGGGCAAGGTTCGGGCTTTCCGCCAGATCGCTCAGCACATAATAGCCATCGAAGCGCAGAAGCGGGTTGCCGTTCACCAGCACCGTCGAGACCCCGCCAATCAGCGCCACGTTGAACGCGACCGAGCGCGCCAGGCCCGGCTCCAGCACCGCCCAGGCCATCACCGCCAGCGCCGCCAGAAACAGCTCGACCACGATCCCCGCGGCCGCGACCAGCGCGCGCTGGCGCTTGTCAGGCAGCGCCGCGGCCGACGAGGCATCGACATAGGGCACCGGGAAAAACATCAGGAACATGATCCCCATATCCCGCAGCTCGGTGCCATAGCGCTTGGCCGCCCAGCCGTGGCCAAGCTCGTGCAGCGCCTTGACGAAGGGATAGGCGAGCCACAGCACCAGCAGGTTCTGCGCCGTCATCACCCGGTCGAGAAGGCCGCCGGTCAGCTCGGGCCAGTTCATCCCCGCGGTCACCGCACCGGCCAGCACCACCAGCGCCCAGACCACGGCGCCAACCCGGCTGAAGGCCGCGCGCCCGACCCAGGCGGTGCGGGTCAGGAAGCGGTCGGGGTTCCAGATCGGAATGCGGATCGAGAGCGGGTTCATCAGCCGCTGGCGCCGCTCGGACCGGGTCTGGTTTTCGAGCCGCTCGAGCAGGCCCGCGGTTTCGGGCGCGATATCCAGCCGGATCAGTTCCGCGCCATGCAGCTGCGCCAGCAGCCGCACCACGTCATCCTGGCTCGGCGCATCCTCGCCCAATGTCTCGACCGCCTCGCGCCAGAGCGCGTCGATGCTGACCCGCCCGGTCATCCGCCCGATCATCAGCCAGGCCGCGGGGGTGAACCGATGCACCCGGCCGGTCGCCGGATCATGCACCACATACCAGCCACGCCCGCGGAACCGATGCCGGCTGACCTCGACGCGCGGTGCAAGCCGCGGGCGCAGCTCGACGATGCGATACCAGACCGAGGAAAAGAAGCTCTCCGCCATGGCTCAGGGCGCCAGCGACCAGAGCTTGATCCGCGCCCATTGCACCGCGGGCCAGACCCATGTCCAAACGAGCGGGGCGTCGCGGATCACCACCTTGCCGACGCCCTGCATCCCGGGCCGCAGCGGCGCATCGCCCGGCGCCAGCTGCGCCTCGACGCGGAAATAGTTGCGCCCCTCCTCGGGGGTCGAGACCGGCGTGACCTTCTCGATGGTGATCGGCATTTCCTGCCCGGCGATGGCGGCAAGCGACATCACCCCGGTTTGCCCGGGCGCAACCATCAGGATGTGGCTTTCGTCAACCTTCAGGATCACGCGATAGCTTTCCAGGGGCGCCACCTCGAAGAGCGGCTGGCCCTTTTCGACCGGCGAGCCGATCTCGCGCGACAGGTCCCCCGAGACGACCAGCCCGTCGATCGGCGCGCGGATCTCGGTGCGGGCGCGTTGGGCGGCGTTCAGGCGCAATTGCGCCTCGGCCTCGGCCTGACGCGATTGCTGGACGCTGGCCTCCACCCGGTCATGGCGCACCAGCGCGTCGCGATAGGCCGAAGCCGCCTGCGCCGCCTCGCTTTGCAGGCGCAGCTCCTCCAATATCAGATCGCGCTGATCGAGCTGGGCGAGCAGGTCGCCTGCGCGCACCACCTCGCCCGCGCGCACCGGCGCCGCCTCGACGAAGCCTTCGACCGGTGAGACGACCGCGCGCATCACCGAACCCTCGATCACCGCATCGGCGGTGACCCGCAGCGGCGCGCGCACCAGCACCAGCGCCGCCAGCACACCCACGACCGCGGCCAGCGCGAGCTTGCCCGTCACCTGCCGCGGGTCGCGCAGATCGTCCCAGAACCGCGCCAGCGCCCGCGGCACCCGGCCGGCGAACCAGCGATCCGCGCGGCGGCGATCCTCCAGCACCGTGCCGCAAACCGCGCCCGCCGCCTCGGCCAAGGCGAGGGCCAGCGGCGCGGGCGGCGCCTCGGGATCGAATTCCAGCAAGATCGCGCCCACCGGACGCCCCGCCGCCAGAAGCGGCACGCCAAGGATATGGCTGCCGCCCAAGCGCTGCGACAGCGCCTCATGCGCGATGGAAATCCGCCCCGCGGTCGGCGCGGTTTCCGGCCAGGCGACGGGGCCGTGCTGGTCAAGCACCTCCTCCATCGCATTCAGCATCGTATCAAGCAGCGCCGATTTGCGGTTGAACCAGGCGGTGTGCGACATCGCCTGAAGCCGCAGCCGCCGCCCGCGATAGAGCCCCACGGCTGCCCCGCGCGCGCCCGTCGCGGCATCAAGCGCATTGATCAGCGCCATCGCGGCGCCCGCCAGATCGGGCTCCTCCAGCGTCGCCACCGCCAGATCCATCGCCTGCTGCAGCACCTCGGCGCGGGCGCCATCGGCCTCGGCCTGACGGCGGCGGAAGAGCACCTCGAGCCAGCCCGCGCCCCAGTAAAGCTGATGCGTGGCGCGGCGCAGCGCGGGCTCAGACGCCGGGATCAGCTCGATCACCACCGCGCCTTCCAGCGCCTCGGCGATGCGGATCGGATAGGCGATCTGGACGCGCGCGGGCGCGCCCTCATCGGCCGCAAAGCGCTGCACCAGCGGCTGGCCGCTGCCCAGTGCCTGTTCGGCGCTCGCGGCCAGCGCGGCGGGATCGGAGGCCCCCTCGGGCCAGATCGCGGCGGGGGCGAATTTGCCGGTCTCGGCGCGCAGGATCAGCATACCCGCCCGCGCGCCCTCGATCAGCGTGGCTTGCACCTTGAGCCAACCGCGGCAGAACTCATGCGCCGAACCCGCGGCCGAGAACTGCCGCCACCCCTCGCCCAGCGGGTCTGCAGGCTGGCCGCCCACCTTCATCTGCACCGCACGTCCCTCCGTCAGGCCCGGCCCCGTGACGGGGCCGGACCCTTGTTACATCAGCGTCCGGCGCGCGGCGAGCAGGCTTGTGACCTTGGGCGCGCTCAGCGCCGAGCCACTGGCCGCGCTCAGGCCGAAGTTGCTGGCCCGGGCGCTCAGGTCGAGCAGGCCGGTGACCGGCCCCGTCGCAACGGCGCCCGTCACGGCAGAGACCGCCGCGGGGGCCGGAAGCGCAACCACCGCCGGGACCGCAGGCGCCGCCGGGGTCGGGGTGGTGATCGCCGCCGGGGCGGGCGCAGTGGACAGGCTCGCCGCCGCCATCGCGCCGGTCTGGTTCACCGTCGCCAGCGCCGGAACCTGCGGCGAGATCACCCCGCGCGAGGCCCGGAACAGCAGCGTCCGGTCGGTCACCGTGATCGCCCCGTCGCCGTTCATATCGGCCAGAACGGTGAAGTCGATCATCCCGCTGCGCGGCGCGTCGCTCAGGCTGGTGGCCAGCATCGCCTGATAGTCGGCGGCGGTATAGGCGCCGTCGCCGTCCAGATCGCCGACCATCTGCGCCGTGGCAAAGCCGTCGTCATCCTGCACCGAGGCGATGCCGGTGACCGCGGTCACGCTGAGGTCCAGCAGCCCGGTCGCCCCCGCCACGGCCGAGGCGTCGATGGCGCCCAGCAGATAGCCGATGGTGATCGCGCCATCGCTGGCCAGCGCCGCGCCAAGGCGCAGCACCGCGCTCAGGCTGCCCTCGCTCAGCGAGACAACCTCGAGCGTGCTACCCGCGGGCAGGCCGGTGCCAAGCTGCAGCCCGGTGATGTCGAACACCGCCGCGTCGAAGTCGAGCCGGAAGGCCAGTTCCGTCAGCCCGGCCGCGCCACTCAGCGTGATCGCCATGCCGGGGCGCACCGTGGGCTGGGCCAGCGATTGCCCCGCGCCGCGCGCGATCTCGCCAATGGCCAGCACCGCCGCGCCCCCTGCGGGGCCGGTGAAGCTGGTGGTGAAATCGTCGCCCGCAGTGCCGTCGGCATTGCCGTCCAGCGCGCCGGTCGCCGCCTGGAAGCTGCCCGCCGCAAGCCGCAGCGAATAGCTCGCGTCGCGCAGCGAGGCCCCCGTCGCGATGAAGCGCAGCCCCATCGCATCGGCGTCGAAGATCACGCCCCGATATCGCCCTGCCCGGTGATCACCACACGGTAATCGCCCGCGGCCATCGCCTGACTGGCTGCCATCCGCACCGGGGCGCCGCTGCCATCGGTGGTCGCCTGCCAGATCACCGTTCCATCCGCGGTCTCAAGGCTGATCTGCGCGCGCACACCAGCCGGGGTCGCCGCGCTGAGCAAAAGCCGTTGCCCCGATCCCAGGGTGAAGGCGTGGCTGTCCACATCGTCGCCCTGATCGAGCGCCCCCGCCAGATCGGCGACATAGGCGCCCAGCACCAGCGGCGAGCTGGCCGAGAAGGCCGCCGCAAGCGCGCCGGCATCGACGCCGAAGGTCACCATGCCATCGGCCAGCGGATTGCCCACCGCATCGACCATCGCCGCCGAGGTGGTGTCGATCTCGAAGCGGTAAAGCCCCTCATCCAGCGGCGCGGCAAACCGCACGCGCAGGGTGGTCATGTCGACCACCTCGAAGCGCTCAATCTCCAGATAGCTGTCGTTGATCACATCATAGAGCGCGAAATCGGCAAGGCTCGCCAGCCCGAGGTCCAGCGCCTCGGTGAAGGTGACCTCGATCTCTTGCTGGCCCGGCGCCACGCGCCCGCCCGCGGCGGGGCTCGAGCTGGCGATCGCGGGGGCGATGAAATCGGTCATCAGGGTCCAGCTGGCGCTGTCGGCCGCGGCCCCCGGCAGCGAGGTGACCCCGCCCGCCAGCACGACCGCATGCGCGCCGTCGCTGGTGATCAGCCCGGTGACGTCGAAGCGCAGCGTATCGGCGGCGATCAGCGTGACGCCATTGGCCCCCACCCCGTCGATGCTCAGCAGGCCCGCGTCCAGGTTCCCGCCATAAAGCGGCACATCGAAGGTCACGTCGATGAACTCGGGCGCCTCGGCCAGCACGCCCACATCGTCAATCGAGCTTCCGACAAGCTGCGGGGCGCGGCTGTAGCTGCCGCTCGCCCCCTCGACCTCGACGCGGTAGAGGCCTTGGCCGGCTTCGGCCACGACCTCGATCAGATAGGTTCCGGCTTCGGTGACGGTATAGCTGAGCGTGGCATTGCGCCCGTCCTCGGCCCCGTTCAGGTTCGAGGCCAGCAGGGTCCCGTCCGGACCATAAAGCGCCAGCGCCGGATCGAGCAGGTTATCGGGCCGCCCCGCGGCATCGCCCGGGGTCGTGGTGCGCAGTTCGAGCGTATCGCCCACCTCGGCCTGCACCTGATAGAGCGAGGCATTCGCCATCGACAGGTTGCGCGTCACCTCGAAGAGGATCTCATAAGTGCCGGTCGAGCCGCCCGAGCCGTTCCCCTCGGCGGGTTGGGTCGGGTTGTAGTCGAAGTTCGAATAGGAGGCGATGCCGAAATAATAATAGCCCGTCGCCGAGGCCGTGAATGTAAGGCGCGAATCGAGACCGTAGAAATCATCGTTGAAGGCCAGCTGCTGGCCCGCGCCGTCGAACACCGTCAGGATCGGGTCCAGACCGCTTTCGAGACGCGCGGCCGTCACCGTGCCGGTGATCGTATCGCCCACCCGCAGGAACACGCTGTAGATATCGCGATCCGCCGTGCCATTGGCATCGCCGATCATCCCGCTGACCGTGGTCGAGCCGGTGGCAAAGAGCGGCAGATCCAGCGCGGTGGCGGTGGCCAGCGTGTCATCGGACTCAACCGTGGTCAGATCCGACAGGGTCAGATCGGGCGGCGGCGGCAGCTCCGACGCGCCGCCGGTCAGCGAGAAATAGATCGAATAGCTGCCCGTCGCGAAGGTCTCGGCGCCGTTATGCTCGAAGGCATCGAAATCCGCATCTTCATCCGCGGAAATCGCGACATAGAAGGTCTCGGGGAAGTCGGTGCTTACCGACACCGAGGCATAGCCCTCGGCCGCGCTGGCGCTGGTGATAAGGAAGCCTGTGCTGTCAAAGACGCTGATCCGGGGAATGACGCCCTCGATCTGGCCCGACACCTCAAGGAAGAGCTCGCCCCCCTCGGGCATGTCGAGGGTGATGAAATCGCGATCCGCCAGCCCCTCGGCCGCGTTGTTGCCAAGGAAGCCCTCGCCCTCGATGGTCAGGGTATTGCCCGTCAGCGGGCCGTCGATCCAGATCGCGCCCTCGACCACATCGCCATTCTCGAGTTCCTCGAGATAGCGATAGTCATCCTCGCCCGTGTCCGGATCGTCCACGAGCCCGTAGCTGATCTCCCCCTGACCGATCCCGGTCTGCCCCAGATCGCGCGGCATGTCGGCGATGACCGGGTTCATGTAGCTGGCATTGACAAGGCCCGTCAGCGCATAAGAGCCCTCGCCCTGGATCACCACATAGACCGTGCCCGCATCCTCGGCGCGCAGGGTCAGCCCGTCTATCAGGGCATAGGGCCCCCGCGCGCTGTCGCCCACCGCCAGCTGGCGCCCGTCGGCGGCATAAAGCGCAAGCTGCGGCGCATCGCTCAGGTTCAGCGCGCTGATCAGCGTCAGCACATCGCCCTCGGCGACCTCGAAGCTCCAGACGTCATCGCTGTCGATCTGCACATCGCCAAAGGCGGCAAGCTGGCGCGCATCGGTGCCAAAGGCCAGCGCCGAGGGCGTCAGGCTCTCGGCCGAGGCGAAATCGTCGTTCTGGGCGGTGCCGGGCTGCTCGGCCTCGAGCACGGCATTCAGGAGCAGCGCCACATCGGCCGTGCCCGCCCCCGCCAGCCGCTGCAGGCTGAGCGTATAGGTCCCGGTCGCGGTCAGCTGCACCGGCGCGCCAAGGGTCTCGCCCGCGGCGAGGCTGGCAATCACCGTGCCCTCGGGGTCGCGCAGCTCGACGCTGACGCTCAGATCGCCCGTGCTGCGCAGATTGAGCGCGACACTCTGCCCGCCCTCCAGCTCTTCGGTGGTGATCGCCTCGGTCGTGGTCTCGTCAAGATCGGCGCTGAAGGTCGCCACATCGACCTGCGTGCCGGGCACCGCCAGCAGTCCGCGATCAAGGAAGGTCAGATCCAGCGCCGACAGATCGACACCCGCACCCTGGGGGGATGCGGTTTCGGCGATTTCCAGCACCGGCTCGGCGGCGGCGGCCTCGAGTTTCGCGGCGATGATCTGCGCGGTATCGGCGCCGCTCAGATCGAGCGCGGCAGCCCCCAGCGCGGGGTTGATATCGGCCGAGAGCAGGACCCGGGCCTCGATCATCTCGAAATCGAGCCGCGCGGCCGGGGTCGCTGCGGTGCCTGCCGCCTTGCCCGTCCCCTTGCGGGCCGCCTTACCAAATGCCTTGCGCGACGCTTTGCCTTTGCCGAAATGACGGGTTATGACCATCCCCCAGATGGATATGTAAAAATGCAAGAAAGCGGCCCCGAAGGGCCGCCGGAAATTCTGTGCTCAGAGCGTTTGCTTGCGCCGCAGGCGCAGGGCGCCAAGCCCGACCAGGGCGCTGAGGATCAGCACCCCACCCGCCGGAAGGGGCACGGCCGGAAGCGCGATCTCGACCCCCTGGCTCAGCTGGAAGTCCTCTTCGGTGCCGTTCAGCAGGTCAAGCACCGTCAGATCGGCAAGGAACATCGCGGTGCTGCTCGCCCGCGGCAGCGCCGTGAAGTTGAAGGTCACCAGCGAGACCGGCGCCGCGACATCCCACAGCAAGATGCTTTCCAGCGCGATGAAATCCGCGCCGCTGCCCGTCAGATAGACGTCGTAATCCAAGCGCATAGGTCAGCCCGTCGAAGACACTGCCCAGCGTCAGGCTGCTCAGCTCGACCATCCCCGCATCATAGCCCAGCGACAGACCGAAGCCGCTGACCGCAACGCTGTCGACCGAAACGCTCACCGAGATCGCATCGCCCGCGTTCACCGTGGCCGGTGCCGACAGGCTGACCGTGGCCGCGGCGGCCGGGCTCATCAGCGCCATCATCCCCAGGATCAGCGAGGCGCCGACCGTTTTGCACATGGACAGAAAGTTCGGCATTTACGCCTCCTGAAACAAACCAATGGAGAATGAGGGCAAGGCACCGCGCTCCCCAAAACGCGGCACAATTGCCCGGCATCTTGCTCAAGGAACCGTGATCCGTCAACGGAAATTAACCAGTTTCAGGGTGGAATCTGACCCTGCGGCAAGCGACAATCAGCGCCAAATGCAGCTTTTGTTACAGTAACTTGACAAATCGGGGCGGCGCTGCGGGACCGGGCCTGCGGCACCCTGTCCGCGCCTTGCGCGCGCACACTCAGTGGCGGGTCTGCGGGCCCTGCCCCGGATCGACGGCGCCACCCTCGGGGGCGCGGTCCTCTTCCTCGGCCAGATCGCCGGGGATCACATAAGAGCCGTTGAGCCAGCGCGCCAAATCAATATCGGCGCAGCGTTTCGAGCAGAACGGCCGGTATTTCGGTTCGGTCGCCTTGCCGCAGATCGGGCAGCTCATCCGCGCCCCTCCAGAAGCTGCGCCAGCGCCACCCGGTCGCGTTTGCGCACCAGTTCGAACATGCCCAGCGGCGTCCAGCCCGCCAGACTGGTTTCCGCCGCCTCGCCCTTGAAGGCCGCGCGCAGCTGCTGTTCCAGCGCGGAGCGGTCCTTTTTCGGGATCGGCGCGAAATCGACCACGACCTGCCCGCCAAGGCCCCGCAGCCGCAGCTGCCGCGGCAGATCGCGGGCGGCGGCGATATTGGCCTTGAGGCTGGCCGCGGGTGAAGTGTCCGCGCCGGTGTTGATATCGACCGCGATCAGCGCGCGCGTCGGCTCGATCATCATGTGACCGCCGCCGGGCAGCGCCACGCGCGGGGCCCGCAGCGCATCGACCGCCTCCAGCACGCCGTGCTCCTCGAAGCCCTCGACCACCTCATCGGGCGCGGGCTCGGCCCAGTCGCGCCACGCCGCCTCATGCGGCCCCGGCGCATCGACTAGCAATTCGGGCGCACCCTCGGCATCGGCCAGCACCGCCTCGGCCAGATCGCGCATCGCCGCGATATCCTCGGCCAGCTCGCCATCCTCGACATCCTCGCAGGCCGAGCGCAGGATCAGGCCCATGTCGGAGCCCTCCATCACCACGCCCGCAATCGCCTGCAGCCCCTCGCGCAGGTCCTCATCCTGAATCCGGCGCGAGACATTGATCCCCGGCGCGCCGGGCGTCACGATCGCATAGCGCGACTTGAAGAGAAGCCGCAGGCTGAGCGGCAGCGCCTTGCCCGGTTCGGTCCCGCCCGCGATCTGCACCAGAAGCGACTGCCCCGGCACCAACCCGCGCGCCTCGCGCAGGAAACCCTTCTCGCCGCCCGGCAGGGTGATGAAAACGCCGCCCTGCCCCTTCATCTGCCGCTCGACGCGGCCGCGGCAGATCGCGCCCGGCGCCAGCGCCAGCGCCTCGGAGCTGTCCAGGAGCAGATCCTCGATCCGTCCGTCCACCATCAGCGCGGCGGCTTCGAGCCCGTGCAACTGCCCCAGAACGACGATCCGACCCTTCATTGCATCCCCCTGATGCCCGCCGCGGCGAGCAATGTCGCGGTTTCCGCCAAAGGCAGCCCGACGATGCCGGTGAAGGAGCCCTGGATCCACGGGACAAACGCGCCCGCGAGCCCCTGGATCGCATAGCCCCCGGCCTTGCCACGCCACTCGCCCAAGGCGAGATAGCCGTTCACATCTTCATTGGACAGCGGGCGGAATTTCACCACGCTGTCGACCAGCCGCTCGCGCAGGCCATCGGGGCCCGCGACCGCGACCGCGGTCAGCACATGATGGCGCCGCCCGGCGAGCAGCCAGAGAAACTCGGCCGCCTCTTTCTCATCCGCGGGCTTTCCCAGAATGCGCCGCCCGCAGGTCACCGTGGTATCCGCGCACAGAACCACCTCATCGGGCCCACGCGGCACGGCGGCGGCCTTTTCGCGGGCCATGCGGGCGACATAGTCGCGCGCGCCCTCGCCCCGCCCGGGCGTTTCGTCGATATCGGGCGCGCGCACGTCGAAAGGCTCCAGCCCCAATTGGGACAGGAGTTCACGCCGACGCGGGCTCGCCGATCCGAGGATCAGTTTCACTTGAAGCGATAGTTGATGCGACCCTTGCTCAGGTCGTAGGTATCCATTTCCACTTGGACCCGGTCGCCCGCCAGAACACGGATGCGGTTCTTGCGCATCTTGCCCGCCAGATATGCGATGATTTCATGGCCGTTCTCGAGTTCGACCCGGAATGTCGCATTCGGCAGGAGTTCCTTGACGACGCCGGGGAATTCGAGCAGTTCTTCCTTGGCCATGGTCACTCCAGTTGAAGGCGCCCGCCAAAGTCGCGGGCGCGCGATTCATGCGCCCGCTTCGTCAGGATTTCAAGGCAAATATCAGCCCTCGCGCGGCCTTTCGGCGGCAATTTCGACCCGTGCGGCGCGTTCGGCCTGCTCGGGCCAATGCGCGAAGAGCAGCACGGCGCCATCGGCGCGACTCAGCGCCACGAGGTCGAGATCGACCGTGGCCAGCACCCAGCCGGGCCGATCCAGCGTGCCTTGCGCGATCACGCCGGTCTCGGGCCAGCCGCGATCGGGCGGGCCATAGATGCCGGCGGCGCCGCGGTTTTCATCGACCGCCGGGCACCAGGCGGCATCGCCCACGGTCGGCGCCTGCACGGTAACGCACTGATTTTCCAGCGCCCGCGCCATGGCGCCGATGCGCACCCGGGAATAGCCCGCGAGCGTATCGGTGCAGGACGGAGCGAGCAGGATCTCGGCCCCAGCCTCGGCCAGCGCGCGAGAGAGCAGCGGGAATTCGCTGTCATAGCAGATCACCACGCCGATCTTGCCGATCGCGGTCTCGAACAGCGTCAGGCCCGCGCCGCCCGCCACGTCCCAGTCCTCGCGCTCGAACCGGGTCATGATCGCCTTGTCCTGATGCCCGATCAGGCCGCCGGGGCCAAAGAGGCTGGCGCGGTTGAGCCGCGTGGCGCCTGCGATCACCGGGCCCGAGGGCGCAAGGATATAGAGTTCATGCGCCTGCGCGAGGGCGGCAAACAGCGCCTCCATCGCGGGGCGGTGGCGGGCGACCTCTTGCAGGGCGGCGTCCAGATCGGCGGCGACCGCGGCCCCGCCAAGGCTGGCCAGCTCCATCGCGCCATATTCCGGAAAGACCAGCAGATCGGCGCCATCGCGCGCGGCCTGTTCGACCCAGGCGCGGGCCTTGGCCTCATAGGCGGACCAGTCGTCGAGCCAGTCGAGCGGATAGGCCGCGGCGGCAATCGTCACATGTCTCATAGCTTGCGCCCCCAGAATTGCAGCGGCTTCTCGGTTTCACCACTCTCGCCAAGGTCGGTCCAGTGAAACCGCGCGATGACGCCGGGCAGCGGCGCATAGCCGCGCCCGCGCCAGAAGGCATCGAGCGGGCGATAGCCGGCGGGGCGCAGCGGATGATCCGCAGGCCGGATCACGGAACAGAAGACCGAATGGCTGCGCCCCAGATCGCGGGCATGGCCCTCGCGCGCGTCAAAGAAGGCGTGGCCGAGCCCTTGGCCCCGATAGTCCGGCAAGAGCACCGATTCGGCGCAATAGAACACATCGGACAGATCGAGCCCGGTGCCCGCAAAGGGCGCGGCGAAGTCGCTGGCGTGATCCTCGAGCGGGGTGCCGGTGGCGGCCCCCACCAGCCGCGCGCCGTCAAAGGCCCCGACCACCACCGCCCCGGGCGAGGTGCGATAGCTCGCCAGATAGTCGCGCTCATACTCCAGCGAGCCGTCATAAAGATAGGGCCAGGCGCGGAACACCGTGATGCGCAGCCGCGCCACGTCATCGAGCGCCGCATCCAGCGCCGCCCCGGTCAGGACGCGCGTCTCGGCCATCAGCTGACCTGCGCGATCCAGTCGGCGAGGTTGTAATAGGTCGTCACCCGCTGAATGCGGCCCTCGCGCAGCGTGAAGAAGGTGCCAGCGGGCAGGATATAGGTCTGGCCGCGGGCCTCGGGCAGGCCGTCATCGGTTTGCAGATAGACGCCATTCACGACGAATTCGGCCGCCGCGCGGGTGCCCGCATCATTGGCCATCAGCACGATATCGGTCAGCGTCTCGCGATAGCTGCGGGTCATATGGGCGTTGAAGTCGCGGAACTTTTCGATGCCGTGGCGGATCTTGCCCTCATTGACGTGATGCTCGAAATCATCGGTCAGAAGGGCCTCCATCGCGGCGGTGTCGCCGGCGTTGAAGGCGTCGTAATAGGCGGAAATCGTGGCAAGGGCGGTGGCGCGGGGCATGGTCTCTCTCCGGTCGGGTCGGGGCGAAACTGGCATGGGCGCGGGGCGGGGTCAAACCCCGCAAGCGGCAGGACGCGGGCGAAATGCGTCCTGCCGCCGCGATTTTACGCCAGAGCGGCGCGGACGGTGTCGGCCATGGGCGTGGTCGGGCGGCCGATCAGCTGCGACAGGGAGCGGCTGTCATCATGAAGCGCGCCATGGGCTGCGGCGGCATCGGATTGCGCCAGCGCCGCGGCAAAGCCCGCGGGCAGGCCGAACCCCTCCAGCGCCTTGGCATACTCGTCCTGGCTCATGTTGACGAAGGCGACCGGCTTGCCCGCGACCTCGCTCACCACCGCGGCCAGATCGGCCATCGTATAGGCCACATCGCCCGCCAGCTCATAGACCTTGCCATCATGCGCGCGGTCCATCGCCACGACGGCGATCGCCTCGGCATAATCGGCGCGGGCGGCGGTGCTCAGACGGCCCTGATCCGCGGCGCCGATGATCGCGCAATGCTCCAGCGCCGCGCCCAGACTGCCGGTGTAGTTTTCCGTATGCCAGCCGTTGCGCAGCACCACATGCGGCAGCCCCGAGGCCGCCAGCGCGGCTTCGGTCGCGATATGGTCGGCGGCCAGCATCACCATCGGCGAGGCGTCCCCCTTGAGGATCGAGGTATAGACGATGCGCCCCACGCCCGCGGCCTTCGCAGCCTCGATCACCGCGCGGTGCTGACCGGCGCGGTCGTTGAAATCGTTGGAGGAAATCAGAACGAGCGTATCCACCCCCTTCAGCGCGCCGAAGGTTTCGGGTTGGTGATAGTCAAAGACGCTCAGCGAGACGCCCAGATCGGCGCCCTTGGCGGTGTCGCGCACCAGCGCAACAAGATCGGTGGCCCCGCGCGCCTTCAGCGCGGCAATGGCAAGGCGGCCAAGCTGGCCGGTGGCGCCGGTCACGGCGATGACGTTGGTCATGGGATATCCTCCGATGGATCATTGACAGGCGCCAGTGAAGCGCAGACACTTACGAAAAGGAAGAACCCACAGATTTGTAAGTATACCGCAATGACGCACATGTCCCATGACAGCGACGCACGGCCGCTCGCGGATGTCTTTGCCGCCGACTGCCCCTCGCGGCGGATCCTGACCCATGTCAGCTCGCGCTGGGGCGGGCTGGCGCTGATCGCGCTGCGGCCGGGGTGCTTGCGGTTTTCCGAGTTGAAGCGCCGGATCGGCGGGATTTCGGAACGGATGCTGGCGCAGACCCTGCAAAGCCTTGAGGCCGACGGGCTGATCGCGCGGCGCGATCATGGCGAGGTGCCGCCGCGGGTCGATTACCGGCTGACCCCGGCCGGTGCGGAAATCGCCGCGCGCTATTTCGAGCTGGCCTTCTGGATAGAACAGAACCTGCCCGATCTGCTGGCCGCGCAAAACGCCGCGGCGCAGTAGCGCCCTAGAGGTTGGTGGGCGTGCCGAACCGCTCCAGCATATGCGCCCGGATCTGATCGCGGGTCGCGCGGTAAGCCGCCAGCCGTGCCTCTCGCCCCTCGCCGCGGTGGGTCGGATCGTCGATCGGCCAATATTCCACCGCAACATGATGGGCGCGCGCCAGTTCGGTCGCCTGCGCGCGCGAGGCAGGCGTCAGCGCCACGACCAGATCGAAGCTCGACAGATCCTCGCCCCAATCCTTCAGCTCGTTGAAATCGCGCGAGCGGTGGCGCGTCAGGTCGATCCCGATCTCGGTGCAGACCGCGATGGTGAAGCCGTCGATCTCCAGATCGGATTTGACGCCCACCGACTGGACATAGACCTGTCGGCCGTAGAATTTCTTCATCATCCCCTCGGCCATCGGCGAGCGCGTCGCGTTGTGATCGCAACAGAACAGCACCGAATTGGGAAGGGATGGGGTCATCGCGGCCTCACTTCTGCGGGCTCAGGGCGCAGACCAGCGTGAAGAGGCGCCGCGCGGTGTCTATGTCGAGCTCGGCCTTGCCTTCGAGGCGCTCTTGCAGGATGCGCGCGCCCTCGTTGTGGATGCCGCGGCGCGCCATGTCGATGGCCTCGATCTGGCCGGGGGGCAGCTTCTTGACCGCCTCGAAATAGCTCTGGCAGATCTGGAAATAATCCTTCACCGCCTGCCGGAAGGGGCCGAAGGACAGGTGGAATTCGGCGACCTTGGCGCCGTCCTCGGTCGCGGTGTCGAACACCAGCCGCCCGTCGCGCACCGCCAGCGTCAGCGCGAAGGGCCCTTCGGGCGCGGCCATGCCGTCGCGGCCGGGGATGGCGAAGCTGTTGTCTTCCAGCAGGTCGAAGACCGCCACGCGGCGTTCCTGTTCCAGTTCCGGGCTCGGCGCGGGCAGGCCCGAATCGTCGATCTCAAGGCGCGTGATGCGGGTCATCAGGCGTCTCCTTCTGTCAGGGCGTCGGCGGCATTGAGCGCATCGAGCCGCGCCAGCACCGAGAGCCCGTGCGCCTCGAGGCTTTCCGAGGCGGCGAGCGCCGCCGCGGCCGGGCCGATGGCCTTCAGGCTGGCGGGGGTCATCTTGGCCAGCGTGGTGCGTTTGAGGAAATCGAGCACGTTGAGCCCCGAGGAGAACCGCGCCGAACGCGCCGTGGGCAGGACGTGGTTCGGCCCGCCCACATAATCGCCGATTGCCTCGGGCGTATAGGCGCCAAGGAAAATGGCGCCGGCATGGGTGATCTGCGCGGACAGCGCCTCGGGGTCGGCGACGCAGAGTTCGAGGTGCTCGGGCGCGACCCGATTGGACAGCGCCGCCGCCTCGGCCAGATCGCGGGTGACGATCACCGCGCCGTTGACCTCCCAGCTGGCGCCCGCAATCGCGCGGCGTTCGAGGGTTTCCAGACGTTTGGCGACAGCGGCGGTCACCGCATCGGCCAGCGCCTGATCGGGGGTGATCAGGATCGACTGCGCCGATTGGTCATGCTCGGCCTGACTCAGCAGATCGAGCGCCAGCCAGTCAGGGTTGTTCATCCCGTCCGCGATGATCAGGATTTCCGAGGGCCCCGCGATCATGTCGATGCCGACCCGGCCGAAGACCCGGCGTTTCGCGGCCGCCACATAGGCATTGCCCGGCCCGGTGATCTTGTCCACCGGCGCGATGGTTTCGGTGCCATAGGCCAGCGCCGCAACCGCCTGCGCGCCGCCGATGCGATAGACCGTATCGACGCCCGAAAGCCGCGCCGCCAGCAGCACCAGCGGATTGACCGCGCCATCGGGCGTCGGGCAGGCGATGACAAGGCGCTCGACGCCCGCCACCTTGGCCGGGATCGCATTCATCAGCACCGAGGACGGGTAAGAGGCCAGCCCCCCCGGCACATAGAGCCCCGCGGCAGAGACCGGCGTCCAGCGCCAGCCAAGTTCAGCGCCGGTGGGTTCGGTCCAGCGGGTCTCGGCCTCAGGCATCTGGCGCGCGTGATAGGCGCGGATGCGCTCGGCCGCCAGTTCCAGCGCGGCGCGGTCGGCGGGCGAAACCTTGGCGATTTCCGCGTCGATGTCCGCTTGCGTGAAGGCCAGCGTTTCCGGCGTCAGCGTGAGCCGGTCAAAGCGTTCGGTCAGCGCGATCAGCGCCGCATCGCCCTTGGCGCGGACCTCCTCGATGATCCCCGCAACGATGGCATCGACCTCGGGGCTGTCCTCGCGTTTCAGGCCCAGAAGGGCGGTGAAGCGGGCCTCGAAATCGGCGTCACATGTATTGAGGAACTGCGGCATCGGGGGTCTCCTTCGTCAAGACCGGGATAGAGCCTTGGCCCCTGCCCCGCAAGCGTCGCGTTGGGGCGGCGGTCTCAGGCCGGTCGCCGTGGCGCCTGTAGCGGGCGGCGGAATTTGAGTATTTGGACCAAGAAGAAGCAGCAGGGCCGCTCGGGATCAGTCAGGGTGATGCGGCGCGTGACCCGAGACCGCCGCATAGGGCCGCGTCACGTCGCGCAGATCGACCGCAAGGCATTCCGCCGAGACCGCAATCGCGCCATCGCCCGCCAGCGTCAGGGTCAGTTTGCCCGCGCCATCAAGGCCCGGCTCCCATCCGAGATCGAGCAGCGAAAGCACCAGATCGCGGTCCTGCCGGTCGACGCCCTGCGAGGCGATGCCGGTCACGTCCGAGAAGACCAGCAGCGACTGCACCCGTTCATAGGGGCGGCGCGCGGCCTCGGCGGCGGATTTATCCTCCCAGCGGAAGCGGTTGATCAGGAGCGCGAGGCGGCGGGCGCGGGCCTCCCAGCGGATTTCGGTGACCGGCAGCACGGCATCCTGAATGAGCGCGGCGATGACGGCCAGATCCTCGGGCGTCTCGGCGCGCAGGCTCAGCGGGGCTTCGGCGGCGTCTTCGAACCGGGCGTCGGTCATGTGTCCTCCTTCACCCGCTCGATCTGGGCGCCGACTGCGCGCAGCTTGTCCTCGACCCGTTCATAGCCGCGGTCGAGGTGATAGACGCGGCTGACGATCGTCTCGCCCTCGGCCGCGAGGCCCGCAAGGATCAGCGAGACCGAGGCCCGCAGGTCGGTGGCCATCACCGGCGCACCTTTCAGTTTTTCAACGCCATGCACCGTGGCATGGCCGCCGTGGACCTCGATCCGGGCGCCCATCCGGGCGAGTTCGGGGGCGTGCATGAAGCGATTCTCGAAGATCTTTTCCTCGAGCACCGAGGTCCCCTCGGCGGTGCACAGAAGCGCCATCATCTGCGCCTGCAGGTCGGTCGGGAAGCCGGGGAACGGCTCGGTGACCACATCGACCGCGCGGATGCGGCCGTTCTTGCGGCGCACCTTCAGGCCGCGCTCGGTCTCCTCGACCGAGATGCCCGCGGCGTCGAGCTTCTCGCAGAAGCTTTCCACCAGTTCGATCCGGCCGCCCAAGCATTCGACCTCGCCGCCGCAGATCGCAGGCGCCAGCATATAGGTGCCAAGCTCGATCCGGTCGGTGACCACCGGATGGGTCGCGCCATGCAGCCGGTCGACGCCCTCGATGGTGATGGTCGAGGTGCCCTCGCCCTCGATCTGCGCGCCCATCGCCCGCAGGCAGCGCGCCAGATCCACGATTTCCGGCTCGCGCGCGGCGTTTTTCAGCACCGAAGTGCCCTTCGCGAGGCTCGCCGCCATCAGGAAGTTTTCCGTAGCGCCGACCGAGGCAAAGCGCATCTCATGTACCGCGCCGCGCAGCCCGCCCGCGGCTTTCGCATGGAGATAGCCCTCGCGCAGTTCGATCTCGGCGCCAAGGGCCGAGAGCGCATCGATATGGATATCCATCGGCCGCGCGCCGATCGCACAGCCGCCGGGCAGCGACACGACCGCATGGCCGAGCCGCGCGAGCAAGGGCCCGAGCACGAGGTTCGAGGCCCGCATCTTGCGCACGATCTCATAATCGGCGACCGGGTTGATCTCGCCATGGCAGCTGGTGGCCAGCACCTTGCCATCCTGCAGCGCGGTCACCTCGGCGCCGAGCGAGGCCAGGAGTTGCGTCATCGTGCGGATATCCGAGAGCCGCGGCGCATTGGTCAGCGTCAGAGGCTCTTCCGACAGAAGCGTTGCGGGCATCAGCGCCAGGCAGGCGTTCTTCGCCCCCGCGATCGGAATTTGCCCGTTGAGCGGCCCGTTGCCCCGCACGATGATCTTGTCCACTACTCGGTCCCTTCCGCCTGATCCTCATCCCCCGGGGCGGCCTTGCGGGCGCGCGCCTGAGCCTTGCGCCGCGCCAGATTGGCGCGCAGGGCCTCGGCCAGACGCTCTTCGCGGGTCATCTCGGCCTCTCTTCGGGCCGTCTCGCTGCCGGGGGTGTTTCGCTTCATGCGCCTTTCCTACCCCGGGGCGGAAACCCTGTCGAGAGAGGGCGCAAAAATCCGCTTGCACGCCTGCGCGCGGTCGTCTATTCCCCCGCTCACGGTCGCAAACGACCTGACCGGCGCTGTGGTAGCTCAGTGGTAGAGCACTCCCTTGGTAAGGGGCGGCTCCGCTGGCCAAGGCGGCTGAAACTAAAGGGCTTTTCCAGAGCCCGCTTGCATCGGGGTAACGCCCGGGGTAGCTATCTGGAAGACGGCTCGCTGCCGTAGCTCAGGGGTAGAGCACTCCCTTGGTAAGGGAGAGGTCGAGAGTTCAAATCTCTCCGGCAGCACCAGAAGCCTCCACAAAGTCAGGCGGTTAGGCGGACAGGGCGGCCCAGCCCGGCCCGTTACCCCGCGTTACCCGGGCGGCGGCGCGTGCCGACTCAGCCGTTGCCAGCCGTCAACGGATCGTTTAGAACAATCTGAGAACATCACATTCGTTGGTGACAGCGGCGGCGGGCCGCAATACACCAAGAATTGGCGGCACGACAGGGGAGAGCGCTACATGTTGACTTCGGTGGAGCTTTGCGCGGGCGCAGGCGGACAGGCGGTTGGGCTAGAGCAGGCGGGCTTCGACCACAACGCCCTTGTCGAGATTGACGCGCACTGCTGCGCCACCCTGCGGGCGAACCGGCCAAACTGGAACGTGGTCGAAGATGACCTGCGCATCTTCAAGGAGCGCGCCGCCGCCTTCGCCGGGATTGACCTGCTGGCCGGGGGCCTGCCCTGCCCGCCCTTCTCGGTCGCCGGGAAGCAGCTCGGGGCGGCTGACGAGCGCAACCTGTTCCCCGATGCAATCGACATCATCGCCGCGACGAAGCCCCGGGCCGTGATGATCGAGAACGTGAGGGGCTTCCTTGACGCAGTGTTCCAAGACTACCGCGAGGGACTGAAGCGCCAGCTTGAGAAGCTCGGCTACAAGACCGAATGGCGGCTGCTGAACGCCTCGGACTTCGGGGTTCCGCAGCTACGCCCCCGGGTCGTGATCGTCGCCATCGAACACGCCTCCGCCAATCAATTCGACTGGCCCACCCCGCAGCCGCACAACCCGCCCACGGTCGGGTCGGTCCTCCGGGACCTGATGGCCGCCGGGGGCTGGCGCGGGGCCGATGCCTGGGCAAAGCGCGCAGATGAGATTGCCCCGACCATCGTGGGCGGGTCGAAGAAGCACGGCGGCCCCGACCTCGGGCCGACCAGAGCCCGGGCGGCATGGGCCTCGCTCGGGGTGAACGGCAAGACCGTTGCCGACGAGCCCCCGGCGGCGGACTTCGTGGGGATGCCGCGCCTCACGGTCCCCATGGTGGCGCGCATTCAGGGCTTCCCCGACGACTGGCGGTTCACGGGCCGCAAGACGGCGGCCTACCGTCAGGTGGGCAACGCCTTCCCGCCGCCCGTTGCCCGGGCCGTGGGCGAGAACGTGCGCGCGGCTCTGGCGGCCCGGCGCATCTTCGCGGTCAGCGCCTAACCTCGACCACCCTCGCGGCGTGTGCAACAATCTCCACCAATTTCGGTGGAGAATCAGACCGCTTGCGCACCAACCTTCCAGCCAGCCTTGTCGCCCCGGGGCACCCCGACTTCGCCGTGTCGTCGGCCATCCTTGCCGAACTCGACCAGAGGGCAGGTGGCCCGGGGAAGCTCGCCCAGGAGGTCCCGGCCCTGCTGCGCGAGGTCGTTGACGATGTGATTCAGACGCCGCGCACCGGGCGGCGGTCCTATGACGAGCTGGAGAAGACAGAGAAGACCTACATCGGCACCCGTGTTGAGATCATGCTCCGGGCGCTCCTGTCGCTGCCGCGCGGGCGGCTGGACGCGGTAGTGGCCGGGCACGACACCGACATAAAGCACACGATGGGCAACAACTGGATGATCCCGGGCGAGGCCATCGGCCACCCCTGCATCCTCGTGGCCGCTGACGAGGTGCGGGCGCGCTGCTACCTCGGGCTGATCGTCGCCCGGCCCGAGTACCTGACGCAGGGCGAGGGCAACCGGGACCGGAAGAAGACCGTGTCAGCCGCCGGTTTCGCGCACATCCGGTGGATCTTCGCTGACCACCCGTACCCGCCGAACTTCTGGCGCACGATCCCGGCGGCGTCGGTGGACCGGATCGTGTCGGGCCGAACCGGGAATGAGCGGGTCATGTCGCTGTTCCGCGAGGTGCAGGGCGTGCCCATCACCCGGGAGACGGTGGAGGGGGTTGCCCGGCAGAAGGACTTCATGCGGCGCATCCGCGCTGACGGCGGGCGCGGGACGCGCGACCTCCTCGCTGCCGAGGGCATCCTGTTGCTGTCCGGCAAGTATGACGGCCCGCTGATCCGCACCCTCGGGCTTCCGATGGGCGACTTCGTTGCCCACACCCCGGCCAGCGAGCAGGAGCGGCAGGCCGCCCGCGCGGCGGGCTGGCGGGTGTAGTGGCAGACAAGATCAGCCCGGAGCGCCGCAGCGAGAACATGCGGCGCATACGCAGCCGCGACATGAAACCCGAGATGGCGGTGCGGAGGATGGTCCACGGGATGGGCTACCGATACCGGCTTCATCGGCGCGACCTCCCCGGCAAGCCTGACCTCGTGTTCGGGCCGCGCCGGGCCGTCATCTTCGTTCACGGCTGCTTCTGGCACCAGCACGACTGCCGGGACGGGCACAGCCCGAAGTCCAACACCGGCTACTGGGGCGAGAAGCTGCGCCGCAATGTCGAGCGGGACGCAGAGGCCCGCGCGCGGCTTGAGGCGGACGGCTGGCGGGTCCTCGTGATCTGGGAGTGCGAGGCGCACGAACTCGGCGCATTGTCTGCGAGGCTGGTTGCATTCCTCGGACCCCCACCCCGAAACCGGGTCGCAGAGACGCCACCGGCACGCCCAGCAGCGCGGGGATAATTCGGTGCGTCCCGGCGGCCCCCGCTTCCGGTCGGTTTCCGGGTCAGTGCAGGACCGGGCGCGGCATCCAGAGGTCCCGGGCGAACAGGCACCAGCCCAGCGCGACCTGCACGGCGCGGTCGTGCTGCCGGATCAGGTGCGGCGTGGCCCGGGCCGGGTCGCGGATCGCGTCAACCCAAACATCGCGGCTGGTCCCCGGGTGGCGGCGGCACAGGAGCCCAACGAGGCCCCCCAGCGTGGCGCGGGGGACGCGGTAGAGGCGCGCAAACTGCGCCACCATCGCGGGCGTGGGCCAGCCGTCCGGGCTCGCCTCCTCGGCATGGGCAACCAGCGCGAGGTGGGCGAGGCGGACGCGGCGCGGGAACAGCCGGGCGTGCGCCTCCATGAGCCTGTCCGGGGTCATGCGGCGTTGCCGCCACGGGTGATGCCCCGCAGGTTCACGGCGTCCCCGTCGAAGTAGGTGTCAACGTGCGCGCCGCCCGCCGTCGCCGCGACCTCGGTGGCGGTGAAGCCGTCAAACGGCCCGTTGGCACCGCGCACGAGGGCGTTGGCGGCGGTGATGGCGGCGGCGGGGCTGGCTGCGTCCACGAGTGCAGAGTGCGCACCGTGCGCGTTGCGCAGTGCCTTCCCGGCGGGCGTGGCGGGTCGGTGGATGAGATACAAAGCCACTGTCAGGCATCCTTCTTGTTGAGTGCGAGCTTCACCCGGTCAAGGGGCCGGACCTTCCCGGCAGTGAACTCGCGGTTGATGTTGATGGCGGACTGCGCCGCCAGCTTGATCCGGGTGATGGCGTCCTGCACCTGCCGGGTCTCCTCGCCCACGAGGCGCTCGGCCAGCTCCGCCGTGGAGATGGGCCGCTCACGCCGGGGCATCCGGTCCAGCACCGCCATGATGGCGGCCCCGAGGACCTTGTTGTTGGTCGCCACGGCCAGCGCGGCCATGTTCTTGATCTGGACGATGCCGGAGCCCTCAAGCTGGGTCTTCCGCGCCGATGTGGGGCCGCATGACGTGACCGAACGCGCCGACACCGGGCGCTTCCATGTGCAGGCCGAACAGGCCCATGCCGCCCGCACCGGCACCTATGCCGAGGACATCCGCCGCGAGCAGGCCCGCGTGGCCGAGGCGGACAATCTGATCCTGCAATTCCCGGTCTGGTGGGGCGGCCCGCCGGCGCTGATGAAGGGCTGGATCGACCGGGTGCTGAGCTACGGCTTTGCCTATGTGGACGGGCGGCGCTTCGAGACCGGTCTGTTCCGGGGCCGCCGCGCGATGATCAGCGTCACCACCGGCGGCACGCCCGAGCGGTTCTCCGACGCCGGCGTCTATGGCCCGATCGAGCCCCTGCTGATGCCGGTTCGCAAGCTGGCGCTGGAATATATGGGCTTCGAGGTGGCGCCGCTGCAGGTGGCCTACGGCGTGCCCCGCACCTCGCCCGAGGCCCGCGCCGCCCATATGGCGCAGCTGGCGCAGGCGGCGCTGCAGCTGGCCGCGCTGCCGGTCGAACGCAGCGACGCCTGGCGCAGGGCGCTCGACGCGGTGCCGGACGGGGCCTGGGCGCGCAAGGCCTAGCCGCCTGCGGATCTGCCCCGGGTTTGCCGCAGGCTGCCCGGAAGCTGCGCGGCCTGCCCTTCGGTGTCCGGCGCTGGTGCAGGCCGGGCTCTGGCTGGGCGGCGCGACCGCTGCGACACGCGCGAAGCGGCGGCTTTGGACCCCTTGGGCCCGCTCCGGGGGGGTGGATTGGGCAGCCTTGCCGCGACGCGACGGGCCACGTCGAGGCCCGGTTTATACCTTGAAGCGTGCGAGGCGCCATCGCGTGACGATCCTGCGCCGCGGACGCATGAGCGGCGATCGGGCGGGTTGAAAACTGCCCGATAACAAGGTGATCGGGGGCATGCACCGGGTTCTGGACGCCCGCCGGAGGCTGTGCCCCCCGCCCCCGCGCGCAAGACACAGC
>JACXUS010000420.1 GCA_014763785.1 Sphingomonadales bacterium
GGACACCTGCGAGCGGCCCCTCGCCGCGCCGTGCGGGCGCGTCGGGCAGGACGGGGAACGGAGCAAAGCGCAGCGGGTCGCCATTGGCGGAGATCGCGAGTTGAGCCACCTGCGGCCCGATCCGCGCCGCGACATGGGCGAAGAGCGGCCGACCCGCAAGCGACACCATCGCCTTGTCGACCCCGCCCATCCGGCGCCCCTGCCCTCCGGCGAGGATCACTGCGACCACCTGACGATCCACCCTTACGATTGCCTCCGTTACAATCTCGCGCTTTGCCTTTCCGCGCCGCCCCGCCTATCTGTCCCGCAACTGGGATCGGGAGACAAGTATCATGTCCGAAAGCACCGCAATCAGGGACGCTTATTGGCGCGGAGTTCGCCACGGGCTGCCCTTCCTGCTCGTGATCGTGCCATTCGGGCTGTTGTTCGGCGTGGCCGCGACCAATGCGGGGCTCGATCTTGCGCAGGTGATGGGCTTTTCGATCATGGTGATCGCGGGGGCCGCGCAATTCACCGCGCTTCAGCTGATGGGCGATCATGCCCCGGTGGTGCTGGTGCTGGCGGCCTCTCTCGCGGTCAACCTGCGCATGGCGATGTATTCGGCGGCGCTGACCCCGCATCTGGGCAAGGCGAAGACCTGGCAGAAGGCGCTGGTGGCCTATTTCATGGTCGATCAGGCCTATGCGCTGGCGGCCAATGAATACGAGAGCCATCGCGAGATGAGCCGCGCCGAGAAGCTGGCCTATTACGCGGGCGTGTGCACCCCGGTCTGTCCGAACTGGTATGTCGCAACGCTTGTCGGCGCGCTGGTAGGCGCACAGATCCCGCCAGAATTCGCGCTCGATTTCGCCGTGCCGATCACCTTCCTCGCGATGATCGGCCCCGCGCTGCGCACGCTGGCCCATGTCGCGGCGGCGCTGGTCTCGGTGGCGGGGGCGCTCGCACTGAGCTTCCTTCCCTCTGGCGTGGGCCTCATGATCGCGGCGCTTGCGGCGATGGTGACGGGCGCACAGGTGGAGCTTTGGGTGGCGCGTAGAAAGGCGGTGCAAGGATGAACGGTTATTCGGATGCGCTCGTCTGGGGGATTATCGCGGCGCTTGGCGTGGGCACCTTCTACCTGCGATTCTCGTTCCTTGGGTTCCTGGGCGACCGCCAACTGCCCGAATGGGCGCTGCGCTACCTGCGCTACACGCCCGTAGCCGTGCTGCCGGGGCTGGTGGCCCCGCTCGTGCTGTGGCCGTCGGGCACCGGCGGCGAGCCTGACCCGGCACGCCTGATCGCGGCGTTCGCGGCCCTCGGCGTGGGCATCATCACGCGCAACACGCTCTGGGCGATCGCGCGCGAGGTCTATGGCGATGGCTTCCTCTATGTGCGGGTCTTCGACGCCAATCGCGACCAGATCCGCAACCCCGACCTGATCTATCCGGGGCAGGTCTTCACCATTCCGTCCCCCGACAGCGCCTCGGGAGCGGCTGCGCAGTAACGCACAAGGCTCTCGCGAGGCTGGACTTCGCCCCGCCAGCCGCTAGGTTGCGCGCAGGTTTCCGACGTGGAGGGGCGCTGCCCCGCTTCCTCCGGAAGCCCCCGAGATATTTTCGTCAAGAAGAAGGGGAGGGGCGCGATGCCTCCGTCACAGATCACGACCGCGGGCAAGATGAATGCCGATGAGCGCGCCCGCGGCTGGCGCACGATCCGCGCGGTGCTGCCCTATCTGTGGTCGCATGAAGCGCCTTGGGTGAAGCGGCGCGTCATCCTCGCGATGGTGATGCTGGTGATCGCCAAGATCATCTCGGTCTCGACGCCCTTCGTCTATCGCGCGGCGGTCAATACGCTTTCGGGCGATGCCGGCGCGA
>JACXUS010000124.1 GCA_014763785.1 Sphingomonadales bacterium
TCGGCTACCCGGTGATGCTCAAGACGTCGGCGGGGGGCGGCGGCATCGGCCGCCCTCAGCGCAGGGTCTCGAACCGCCGGTTGAGCGTGACGAACAACGTCTGCCGATCGGCATCCGCCTGCCCGGTCCGCTCCGACAGACCGAACCGCACCCCCGCCGACAGATCGGCATCGACGCCCAGCGCATGGTTGTAGGCCACCGAGGCATCGACGCGCGTGGTCTCCTCGCCGGGGGCTTCGGTCAGACTGGCGGTCACACCGAAGTTCAGCGCAGCGATCTCGCTCAGTTCGTGGACCAGCTGCCCCGACACCCGGGTCAGCACCACATCCTCGCCATCGTCATTCGAGCGGATCGCCCGCGACAGATCGACCGACAGCCGGTCGCGCGGCAGCGCCATTTCATAGCCGAGCCCGGCGATGACATCGGTCTCATCCGCGGCGCCGCGGCTCGCGCCGATCATGCCGTTGAACGTGCCCAGACGGGTCTCGGCCTCGCGGGTCAGGCTGATCGCATCGCGGCTGCCCTCTTCGGTCAGGCTGCGCTCGAACTGCAGGCCGTAGCTGCCCAGCGCATCCTCGCGCGTCAGATCGAGGCCCCAGATCGTGCCCTCGGTCGTCTCGGTCAGGCCCGCGCGCTCGCTCTCGATCCGGGTGCGCCCGACCGAGAAGCCGAGCGTCGTGACCGCGTCGATCCGCTGCTCGAGCTGCACCGAGACCTTGTCGGTGCGACGGGTCAGATTGTCCGCGTTATCGGCCTCGTAAAGATCATGCGACAGCGCGAAGCGGGCCTGCGTCATCGCCGACAGATCGGCGCGCAGCCCCAGCGTGGCGGTGCTGCGCCGGGTCGGCGTCTGGCTGCCCGGCAGGGTGTCGTGATAATCGGTCTCGGTATGGCTCAGGCCCAGCGAATAGCCGAAGGGCATATCAATGCCGCCGGTGAACTGCGCGCCGATCCGCGCAAAGCTGCGCTGCCCCGAGCCGTCGTAATAGACGATGCTGCCCGCCTGATCATAGCCGATCGCCTGATCCGAAACGCGGCTGCGTTGGTATTGCGCCTCCAGCGTCAGCTCGTGGCGGGGCCAGGTCTGGGAAAACCGCAGCTCGGCGCGCGGCAGCGGCACGGTATCCTCGCCGTCGCGCAGGCTCGGGTTGACCGAGACGCCAAAACTCAGCGCGCTTGTCGCGGTCTTCATCGTGTAATCATAGCCGAGCCGCGAGGTGAGCTCGGTGTTGACATCATCCGCCCCCGCCTGCAGCGCGATGTTCTTGCCCGACTCGATGCCGATCCCGAGGCTCAGCACCCCGCTGCGCGCGCTTTCGGCGGCGCTTTGCGCCCAGGCCGGCAGCACCGGCAGCGCGGCAAGTGCGGATGTGACGAGAAGGCCGACAAGCGCGGCCTTCTTTCCGGTCGTTTTCAGCATTCCGTCCCCCACCCGGCCGGTTTCATTCGAACAGGCGCCGTTCCGGCACCACGATCACATCCCCTTCGGTCAGAAGCGTGCCGCCCGAGATGCCCGAGCCCTTCTTCGCGTCGAAGATATAGATCTGTTCGGTCTGGCTCGCGGGGTCCATCCGGTGCAGTTCGATCCGCTTGGTCGCGGCAAAGCGGGTATAGCCGCCGGCCTGAGCGATCGCCTGCAGAAGGGTGATGCCCTTGGCGGTCTCGATCGCGCCGGGTTTGCCGATTTCACCCATCACATAGATCAGGTTCGGTTCAGGCAGCACCTCGCCGGGCTGCGCCAGCGCGACGACGCTGACATAGACCGAAGGCGTGTTGGCGAATTGCGCCTTGAGCCGCTCGGTCAGCATCGTGCCCGCCGCGGCCGGGGTCATGCCCGCCACGCGCACAGTGCCCGCGCCGGGAAACGAGATCGAGCCATCGGGCAGCACCAGCACCTGACGCGCGAGGCTTTCATCCTCGAGCACTTCGATGCGCAGCGCGTCGCCCGGGGCGATGGAATAGGCCGCGGCGAGTTGCGGAAGGCCCAGCAGCAGGACCGCGACAAGAAGGGAGATGATTCTGTTCATGCCTCGACTTCGGGTTTTTGTGGTTTGGCGCAGTCTAGGCAGCTTTGCCCATTCTCCCAAAGCCGCATTTTCGGGCGCCTGCGCTTTTCTGCGCAAACTGGGGCGGAAAGGCCGCACATTGGCGCCGGTTTCGAAAGAATAAGGCGCCCGCGCCGCCATTGTGCCGCGCGGACGCCCCGATTGCCCGAGAATCGGGAGCTGCACCCGCCCCCGCGCGGTGCGGCCTCAGGGCTGACCCAGCTCAGCCAGACCCGCGGCGATCTCGTCGCCAAGGCCCGGATAGGCCTGCGCGCCCTTGGCGATCAGATCGGCGCCGCGCTGATATTCGGCGCGCGCCTCGTCGATGCGGCCGAGCGCGGCATAGGTCCGCGCCAGATGATAGGCGACCGACGGGTCGCCCGGCAGGCCCTTGGCCGCAGGCTCCAGCGCGACCAGCGCGGCGGTGGTATCGCCGCGGCGGAAGGCCAGCCAGCCGTAGGTGTCCTGAAACGCCGGGTGGCGCGCCCCGTTCAGGCGCCGCGCCACGGTCCAGGCGCGATCGAGGCTTTCGGCATCGGCGCGGGTCGAGGCCAGCAGGCTCGCGAGGTTGTTGGCCACCACCAGATTTTCGGAATCCTGCGTGTAAAGCACCTCATAGATCGCGATCGCCCCGTCGATATCGCCGATCCGCTCCAGATCGCTCGCATAGATGATCTGAAGGTTCGGATTGTCCGGCTGCGCGGCGGCGGCAGCCTTGATCGTGGCGCTGGCGCCGGTGGTGTCGCCCGCGCGCATCTGCTGGCCATAAAGCGTGGTCCAGCCCGCCTCGAACTCGGGATGCGCGGCGACCAGCGCCTGCATCGAGGCCATTGCGGCCTCGGCCTGGCCCTGCGCCAGTTCGATCTGCGCCACGAGCAGCTTGGCCTCGGGCGCATCGGGTTCGTCGGCCAGCAGCGCCCGGGCCTCGGTCGCGGCCTGATCCAGCCTGCCCGAGCGCACCGTGTTGCGGATCACCGCGATCCGCGGCGCCAGCGCGCCATCCGATTTGCCAACCAGATCGGCGAGGAAATCGCCCAACGCATCGCTGCGCCCCTGCCCCTGCAGCAGCCGCGCCTGCAACTCGTCGGCCAGCGCCCGCGCCCGGTCGGTGTCGAAGCGCTGCCGGATCGCGGCGATATCCTGCTCGGCGCGCGGCCAGTCCTTCATCACCAGATGGACCTGCGCCAGCAGCGCGAGCAGTTCGAAACTGTCCGGCCGGCGGCGCAGCGCGTCGATCAGCACGGTCTCGGCCGAGGCGTTCTGGCCCTGTTGCGCCAGATAGGTCGCATAGCGCAGCGATTCGTCGGGCGCCTGTTGCGAGACCTCGACCGCGCGCGCCAGCATGTCGGCCATCAGCTCGGGACGGCCCTCGCGCTGATAGGCCCGCGCCAGCAGCGTCAGCAGCTGCGGATCGTTGGGCGCATCGGCCAGACCATCGCGCAGGATGCGCACGGCCTCCTGGGTGTTGTCCTCGTCGATCAGCCAGCCGCCCTTGAGCTTGAGCGCGCCGGCCTGCCCCGGGTCATGCGCCAGCACCTCTTCGACCAGCGCGCGCGCGCCGACCATGTTGCCGGTCCCGAGCCGCATCCGCGCCAGCTGCACCTTGAGCGTGTCGAGCATCTCCGAGGGCTCGGCGCCCTTGATCATCCCCTCAAGCGCCGACATCGCCGCATCGCGGTCGCCCAGCACATAATCCGCCCCGGCCTTGAGCGCGCGGAAGGCGCTCTCGTCGGCGGCCACATCGGCGGGCAGCGGGTCCTGCGCCAGCACCGCGGCCAGCTCGTCGCGCATCGCCGCCTCCGAGCGAACCTGCGCGAGGAACCGCAGCAGCACCTTGCGCGGGTCGGGGTCCGCGGCCTCGGGCTTGATCCGCGCGCGCAGCCAGGCCTCGGCCTCGTCCACGCGGCCGGTGGACAGATAGAATTCCACCAGCAGGCGGCCGATTTCCTCATCCTCGGGGAACAGCGAGATCATCGACAGGATCTGTTGCTCGATCTTGCCGGTGTCGCCCAGACGGCCCAGCACCACCAGACGCACGTTGTTCAGATCGCGGTCCTCGGGGGCGAATTTCAGCCCCTCGTCGACCAGCGCCACCGCGCCCTGCAGATCGTCGCGCCGGATCGCATCGGCCAGCACCACACGCCGCGCTCGGATCAGCGCGGGGTCGGCATCGAGCAGCTTGCGTGCCTCCGAGGTCGCGCGTTCCATGCCCTCGAGGTCCCGCGGCTCGGCGGCGGCGCGATAATCGAGCCCGGCCTTGACCGCCAGCAGCTCCGGATCCGCGGGGGCGAGCGCCAGACCGGCGGTGTTGTATTTGCGCGCATCGTCCCAGGACAGCGCATCGAAGGCCAGAAGCGTGATGGCCCGCGTCGCATCCAGATTGGCGGGGTCCTTCTCGACGATATAGCGATATTGCCCGAAGGCATCGCCATTGCGGCCGCGCTCCAGCAGCAGCTCGGCAAACATCAAGCGCGCCTCGGTCAGCGTCTCGTCATTCTTCAGCGCATTGCGCAGCTCGACCATCGCGCGCGGCACATCGCCCTGTGCGATATACTCCTTGGCGGCGGCAAGTTGCTTGGCGGCCTTCACATCGGCGGAATCGCACGCCGCCAGCGCCAGGGCCAGCGTCACGGCCAAGATCACGTTCTTCAAATCAACCCCCCCGGTTCAAAGGCCCACCGGCGCTGCGGCGCCGCATTGCAGGTTCGGCGGCAGGATGCGTCGAAACCCCTCGCGAGACCATACACATTTTCCGGACCTTGCTCCATGAGACAGCGCCAATCCTGCGGAAATCAAGCCATTATCAAGGAATTCGGAAACGCCAGCGAGAAAATACGTTGAACATGTCCGGCCGCTTGGGTTTACTGACCGGGGATTTCGCCGCATTGCAGCGAGGCCCGGTAATCCTGCGGGAGCGCCCCGGCGTAAACCGCGCATTCTGGACCAGGTGACGATGTCGACCGAAGGACTCTATGCGGATTTTTTCGGCCTGAGCGAACGTCCGTTCACGCTGCTTCCCGACCCCTCGCTGATCTATTGGTCGAACCAGCACCGCCGCGCCTTCACCGTGCTGCAATACGGGCTTTTGTCGCGCGCGCCGGTGACGCTGATCACCGGCGAGATCGGCTCGGGCAAGACCACGCTTGTGCAGGCGATGCTCAAGGAGATCGACGACGGGCTGAGCGTCGGGCTGATCTCGAATGCGCAGGGCGGGCGCGGCGAATTGCTGCAATGGATCCTCAACGCCTTCGGCATCGACACCCGCGCCGAGGGGAATGATTATGTGCGCCTGTTCCAGCGCTTTCAGGATTTCCTGCTGACCGAATATGCCGAGGGGCGGCGCGTCGTGCTGATCATCGACGAGGCGCAGAACCTGTCGGTCGAGGGGCTCGAAGAGGTCCGGATGCTGACCAATATCAACGCCAACAAGGACGAGCTGATCCAGCTGATCCTAGTTGGCCAGCCCGAGCTGCGCGACATCGTGCGCGCGCCGCAGATGCGCCAGCTGGCGCAGCGCGTCGCGGCGAGCTTCCATCTGACGCCGCTCGACCGCGAGGGGCTGTCCGATTACGTCAGCCACCGGCTGACCGCGGTGGGCGGGACCGGCGCGGAATTCAGCGCCGAAGCGCTCGACATGATCTTCGAACGCACCGGCGGCGTGCCGCGGCTGGTCAATCAGCTGTGCGATTTCGCAATGCTCTATGCCTGGAGCGATGAAAAATCTACGATCACCGCCCGGGAGGTCACCGCCGTCCTCGAGGATGGGGTCTTCTTTGGCGACACTGCGACGGGAGTGGCATAAATGATCTCGGAACTCCGCTATTATCTCGCGCTGTTCTGGCGGCGCCTGCCGCTCTTTCTGCTGGTGTTCGTGCTGACCTCGGCCAGCGGGCTCTTCGTGGCGATGACGCTGCCGCCGATCTATCGCGCGCAGATGCGGCTGATCGTGGAAAGCGCGCAGATCCCCGGCGATCTGGCGCAATCGACCGTCAGCATCGGCGCCGAGGAACAGCTGCAACTGTTCGAGACCCGCCTGCTGACGCGCGACAACCTGCTCGACGTGGCAAACCGGCTGAATGTGCTGCCCCAGCAAGGCGCGATGAACCCCGATGAGATCGTCGCGGCGATGCGCGCCTCGACCAAGGTGCAATCTTCGGCCGGGCGCAACAAGGCCACGGTGATGACCCTGACCTTCGATTCGCCGCGCGCGGCGATGACGGCGCAGGTGCTCGACGAATATCTGACCTTCCTGCTGTCGGAAGATGCCGAATACCGCGCCCAGCGCGCCGGCCAGACCCAGCAATTCTTCCAGCAGGAGGTTGACCGCCTCGCCGGCGAGCTGAGCCAGCAGAGCGCGAAGATCCTCGAGTTCAAGGGCAAGAACGCCGACGCGCTGCCCGATGCGCTGGAATACCGCCGCAGCCTGCTTTTGAACCTGCAGGACCGGATCGCGCTGATCGAGCGCGACCTGTCGGCGCTGCGCGAGCAGAAGACCCGGCTGGAGCAGATCTTCGAGGCTACCGGTCAGGTCAGCGCCAGCACCGGCGCGAACCTCAGCCCCGAGGAACAGAAGCTGGCGCAGCTGAAATCCGAGCTGGCCGATCTGGAATCGGTCTATGCCCCCACCAGCCCCAAGGTGGTGACCCTGCGCAACCGGATCACCCAGCTCGAGGCCAATCTGGCCGGGGCCGCCGGGCAAGGCAGCGCCCCGGCCGATCCGGCGCGCGCGGTCTTCGACATGCAGACCGCCGAGATCGACGGCAAGATCGCCCAGCTCGAGGCCGAGCGCACCCGCGTGCAGGCTCAGGCCGACGCGACCCAGGCCCAGATCGACGCGACCCCGGCCAATGCGATCGCCCTCGAGGCGCTGGAGCGCGATTACGACAACATTCAGGGTCAGTATAACCTCGCCGTCGACCGGCTGTCGAAAGCCTCGACCGGCGAGCGGATCGAGACGCTCTCGCGCGGGCAGCGCATCAGCGTGGTCGAACAGCCCGCCGTGCCGAGCGATCCGGTGAAGCCCAACCGCAAGCTGATCGCGGCGCTGGGTGTTTTCCTTGGTCTTGCGGCGGCCAGCGGCCTTGTGCTGATGCTCGATTTCCTGTCGGGCACGATCAAGCGCTCGGCCGATATGGTGCGCGGCATCGGCATCACGCCGATGGTGACGATCCCCTACATGACCTCTGACGCCGAACGGATCCGGCAGCGCACGGTGCGGCTGGGCCTGTCCTTCGCGATCGGCATCGCGATCCCGGTGGGGCTGTGGCTGGTGCATAGCTATTACATGCCCTTCGACCAGATCGCCCAGAAAATCGCCGCACGCATCGGCATCTACATCTGACGGAGGCAGCGATGGAAAAGCTACAGAAAGCGCTCGAAAAGGCCCGCGCCACCCGGCTTGCCCGCAAGCTGCCGATCGAGCTGAATTCGGACGGTGCGCCCGACGAGTCGCTGCGCCCCAAGCTGGAAAGCTGGGAGCCGCTGACCGAGATCAAGTTCGATCCCGCCGTGCTCGAACGCAACAAGATCATCGCCTTTCAGGGTGGCCCGGCGGCGACCTATTACGATATCCTGCGCACCCGGCTGCGCGACGAATGCAAGCGCCGCGACATCAAGCGCGTGGCGATCACCTCGACGCGGCCGCAGGCGGGCAAATCGACCACGCTGGCCAATCTGGCGTTTTCCTTCGGGCGGCTGCCGTTCCACCGCACGATGATCTTCGATTTCGACCTGCGCCGCCCCTCGATGCACAAGCTCTTGGGCCAGACGCCGCGCTATGACATGGGGCAGGTGCTGCGCGGCGAGGTGCGTTTTGATGATCATATCCTGCGCCACGGCGACAACCTCGCCTTCGGCTTCAATGCGCAGCCGGTGGTGAACCCCTCGGAACTGCTGCAAAGCGAGCGCACGCTCGATTTTCTCGCGGCGGTGGACGAGACCTATTTCCCCGATCTGATGCTGTTCGACATGCCGCCCTTCCTTGCGGCCGACGATGCGCATGGTTTCCTGAGCAGTATCGACGGCGTGCTGTTGGTGGTCGAGGCCGAGCGCACCACCCGGGCGCAGCTCGACATGGTGGAACAGAAGCTCTCCGAGCTGAGCACGGTGATCGGCGTCGTGCTGAACAAATGCAACTTCCCCGACGAGACCGATGTCGGGGCCTATGGCTACGAATACAACTGACCGCGCCCCGCAGGCGCCCGCATGGCG
>JACXUS010000125.1 GCA_014763785.1 Sphingomonadales bacterium
AAAGCCCCGCAGAGCGGGGCTTTCCGTCGCGCTGTGGCAGGCCTCAGAAGGTGAAGCCGATCCGCAGGCCGAAGGCCAGCGCGCTGTTGTCCTCGAACTTGCCGAAGGTGCCGCAATCCTGATCGCCCGACAGGTTGCACGACCCGGTCGCCAGACCCAGAGCCGCCGGGGTCTCGGTCTCGGCATCGCCGATCATCACATAGCGCACGCCGCCGGTGATCTTGAGATTGTCGCGCGTATAGGTCGCGGCGATCCCGAGCGCGTTCGCTCCGTCGGTCGGCCCGAGGTTGCCCGAATAGCCGCCCTTGCCGGTCTCGTGGCTGACGAAGACCGCGCCCGACCAGTTGTCGTTGAACTTGCGCCCCACACCCAGCGTATAGGTGAAGGTGTCGTTCTCGTAGCTCACCAGCGCATCGTTATAGGGGTTGCCCAGCGGGCTCAGCCCGTAGCGGGCCGGATAGGTATAGATCGGCGGGGCGATCTCGAAGGCCGACCAATCCACCCAGCGGATCGAGCCGAACAGAAGCGTGTCGGCGGCAATGCCGGTCTGCGCCTCGAGGTTCACCGATTGCGGGATCTCGGTCTCGAAGCTGGTCGGGATGCCATTCTCGGTCGCGGCGAAATCATGCGTCACGGCCGAGTTATAGGTCAGCGCGACGCGCGCGGCGATCTCGGGCTTTTCCCAGGCGATACCGACGACATAACCGTAATCGGTCTCTTTGTCGGTGCTCATCCGATAGCCGTTGAACAGCGCCACCGTCCCCGAGGTCTTGATCTGGCGCACACCGGCGATGATCGAGAAATTCTCGGGCAGCTTGTAGCGCGCCATCAGCGTGGTCGCGACCGAGTTGATATCGGCCGTCGAGCCGCCATAGAGATAGCCGGTGCCCGCCGGGTAATAGACATCGGCGCCGACCGGCTCGTCGATCACCACCGCCACGTCAAGCGCGTCGTTCACCGCCATCTTCAGCCCGAGGCTGTAGGTGTTGTAATTGCCCGCCATATCGCCCGAACTCGCACCCGCCCGCGACAGCGCCGAGGCCGTCACCTGCTGCGTGCCCACCACATCGGGCATCACCCGGCCGAAGTTGAACTCGGCATAATTGTTCTTCTCGAACAGGATCGCCACCGATTGGCTGGAGCGTTCGATGCCTCCTGCAGCCGCCGCCGTGGCGCCAAGCGCCAGTGCGGAAGCCGTCATCATTACACGTCTCATATGTCCTCATCCCTACGTGTTAACGGTTTTCCCCGAGCCAAGCGTAACATGACGCGAACGTTAATCAATTCGGCCGCCGGGCTGACGTGGCGTCGGGAAATCATGCTGCAATGCAGCTTGTGGCGCGATAGTCACGATTTTGTCAACGTCGGAATGCGCAGCCTTGTGCGCATCTGCCCCGCAGCCCGGTCGCTGCGGCCGGTCCCGCCTGCGAATGGCCTATCATCTGTGCAAAAATATCCCCGCCGGAGGCTCCTCAGCCGCCACCAGCGGGGCCGTCAGGGATCGGGCTCCGGGGATCGGGCACGCTCAGCCCCGCAGGCTGCGCGCGTGGAAGATGAAGCCGAGGAAATTCAGCAGCACCTGCGCGGCCAGCACAGCGGTCGAGCCGGTCGGGTCGTAATCGGGCGCTACCTCCACCAGATCAATCCCCACCACCTCATGCCCGCGCGCAATGCCCTGCAGGATCTCGAGCACCTCGTAATAGAGAAAGCCGCCATGCGAGGGCGTGCCGGTCCCGGGCGCGATCGAGGGGCAAAAGCCGTCGATGTCGATCGTCACATAGACCCGCGCACCGGCCGGGATGCGCGCCAGCACCCCTTCGACCCCGAGCTTGCGCACCTGCCGCACCGACAGGATATCATCTCCCATCGCGCGCGCCGCCTCATAGCCGTCGCGGGCGGTCGAGCTCACGTTGCGGATGCCAAGCGCGGTGATGCCGCTGACATAATCGCGCTCGGCGGCGCGGCGCATCGGGCTGCCATGGCCATGGCGCACGCCGTGGCGCACATCGACGAAATCCAGATGCGCGTCGATCTGCACGATATGGATCGGCCCGTCGCGTCGGCAGGTCTGCTCGAAGGCCCGGATACAGGGGATGTTGACCGAATGATCGCCCCCGATCACCACCGGAAGCGCGCCCGCCGCAAGGATCGCGCGCACGCCGGTCTCGATGTTGGCATGGCTGGTTTCCGTGTCGGTATGGACGATATCGGCATCGCCAATATCGACGATGCGCACCTCGGGGCCCAGATAGACCGCCTCATCCTCGTGATCATAGGCGCCCGCATGGCCGAAGCTGAACAGCGTCGAGGCCTCGCGCACCGCCCGCGGCCCGAACCGCGCGCCCGCCCGGAACTGGGTGCCAAAGTCGAACGGCGCCCCCATCACCGCCACATCGGCCGCAATCGCCGACCAGTCTGCGACATAGGGACGCTTGCCAAAAGTCGCGATACCCACGAAAGACAGATCGAGCCGCCCGCTGTCATAGGAATGTCCTGCCATGATCTCTCCTGAATTTTGCCGATGTTTCCCGGCAAAGGACGGACTTGCAAGGGGGCGTATCGAATGACAAACACAGTCAGGCGGTTTGAGTTGAGGCGAATTTGATGGCATTCAAGGCACCGGAGCCGACCCCGAAGGGATTGTGGCGGCGCACGCCCCCGGCGGTGTTCCCGCCGGTTCTCGGTCTTCTGGCGCTGGGTCTGGCCTGGCGCCGCGGGGTGGCGCAATTCGCGCTGCCGCCGGGCTTTGCCGATCTGGTGCTGGGCGCGGTCACCGCGCTCGCGCTGTTTGCGCTGCTGAGCTATGCGGTGAAACTCGCCCGCCGCCCGGGCGTGGTGCTCGAGGATCTGCGGATCCTGCCCGGGCGCGCCGGGGTTTCGGCGGCGGTGCTGTGCCTGTATCTGCTGGCCGGGGTCTTCGGGCCGATTGCCCCCGAACAGGCGCGGCCGATCCTGCTGCTGGGGCTTGTGGTGCATGCCGCCTTCACCGCGGCGCTGATCCATGTCTTTGCCACCGGCCCGGCCGAGCAGCGCCGCGTCACGCCGGTCTGGCATCTGAGCTTCACCGGCTGGATCATCGCCGCGATGGTCGCGCTGAGCCTTGGCCTGAGCGATCTTGCGCGGGTGCTGTTCTGGGGCTCGCTGCTGGTGGCTTTGGGCATCTGGAGCCTGTCGATCCAGCAATTCGCCCGCGAGAGCGTGCCCGCGCCGCTGCGCCCGCTGCTGGCGATCCATCTGGCCCCGGCAGCGATCCTGGGCATCACCGCGCAGGGCTTTGGCGCGGTGGGCATCGCGCAGGTCTTCACGCTGATCACCGCCGCAGGGCTGGTGACGGCGCTGATCCGGCTGCGCTGGCTCACGGCGGCGGGGTTCAGCCCGCTTTGGGGGGCCTTCACCTTCCCGATGGCGGCGACGGCAAACCTGTGGCTGATGCAGGGCGGCATCTGGCGGGGGCCCGGCGCGGTGCTGCTGATCGCGGCGACGATTGCGGTTCCGGTGATCGCGGCGAAGATCTTCAAGCTCTGGGCTTCGGGGCAACTGGCGCTGAAAACCAACGCGGCGATCGCCTGAGCGCGCGAAGCGGGGTTGCACATCGGGCCAAGGCGTGAAAAGGGGACGTGCCAACCGTTCCCTGCCGATGGAGTTCCCGATGCAGATTCGCGAGGCCCTCACCTTCGATGACGTGCTTCTGGTTCCGGCCGCCTCTTCGGTGCTGCCGTCCGATGCCGATGTCTCGACCTTCGTGACCAAGTCGATCCGGCTGAACATCCCGCTGATTTCCTCTGCGATGGATACCGTGACCGAAGGCCGCATGGCGATTGCCATGGCGCAGGCGGGCGGCATGGGCGTGATCCACCGCAACCTGAACGTCGAGGATCAGGCCGCCGAGGTGCGCCGGGTCAAACGCTTCGAATCGGGCATCGTCTTCAACCCGATCACGCTGACCGCCGATCAGACGCTGGCCGATGCCAAGGCGCTGCAGGCGCGCTACAATGTCTCGGGCTTTCCGGTGGTGGACGAGGCGGGCCGCGTCGTCGGCATCGTGACCAACCGTGACATGCGTTTTGCCAGCGATGACCGCACCCCGGTGCGGGCGATGATGACCTCTGACAATCTGGCGATGCTGCGCGAACCCGCCGACCGCGACGAGGCGATGAGCCTGATGAAGGCGCGCCGGATCGAGAAGCTGCTGGTGGTCGATGGCAATGGCAAGCTGACGGGCCTTCTGACGCTGAAGGACAGCGAGAAATCGGTGCTGCATCCGCTGGCCTGCAAGGATGACAAGGGGCGGCTGCGGGTGGCTGCGGCCTCGACCGTGGGGGACGCGGGGTTCGAACGCTCGGCCGCGCTGATTGATGCGGGCTGCGATCTGATCGTGATCGACACCGCGCATGGCCATTCCGAGGGCGTGGCGAAGGCCGTCGAGCGGGTCAAGATGCTGTCCAATTCCGTGCAGGTGGTGGCCGGTAACGTCGCCACCGCCGAGGCCACCCGCGCGCTGATCGGCGCGGGCGCGGATGCGGTCAAGGTCGGCATCGGCCCGGGCTCGATCTGCACCACGCGGATTGTCGCGGGTGTGGGCGTGCCGCAGCTGACCGCGATCATGGATGCCTGTTCCGGCGCGGGCGATGTGCCGATCATCGCCGATGGCGGGATCAAATATTCGGGCGATTTCGCCAAGGCGATCGCGGCGGGGGCGAGCTGCGCGATGGTCGGCTCGGCGATTGCCGGCACTGACGAAAGCCCGGGCGAGGTGATCCTCTATCAGGGCCGGTCCTATAAATCCTATCGCGGGATGGGCAGCCTTGGCGCGATGGCGCGCGGCTCGGCCGATCGCTATTTCCAGAAGGATGCGGCCTCCGACAAGCTGGTGCCCGAGGGGATCGAGGGGCAGGTGCCTTACAAGGGCCCCGTGGCGACCGTGATCCATCAGATGGTGGGCGGTCTGCGCGCGGCGATGGGCTATACCGGCAACCGCACCGTGGCCGAGATGCGCGGCGGCTGCGAATTCGTGCGCATCACCGGCGCGGGGCTCAAGGAAAGCCACGTCCATGACGTGCAGATCACCCGCGAAAGCCCCAACTACCGCGTCGGCTGATCCGGTTTCGTGAGAAAGCAGGCGGCGCGCGATCCCGGGATCGCGCGCCGTTTCTCATTTCCGGACGGTTCGCCCGGGGCCAGCCGGGCAGGGGGCTGCGCGCCCCCTCGGGCCTGCGGCCCTCACCCCGCGGGATATTTTTGCACAGATGATGAGGCAGCGGGGCGGTATCGCCCGGTCTGTGCCGGAGGCCCGGATCGCAGGGGCGGTCGGTGGCCCGGGCGCGGCGGGCGTCAACAAGCCGACCGGGGCGGGGTCAGGTGGTCGGGGCCGCTGCGGCAATGTTACCGCGCTTGCGCGGGAATGGGGGTCGCGCATCCCTCTGGCCGCACACGAGGCCGGCGAGGGCCCTGCGCCGCGCGCAGCACGTCATCGACGCGGCCCCCGACGAATCCGAGCGCATCCTTGCGGCCCTGAGATCGGCAAAGGGGGCTCTTGGGCAGATTTGCTCAACGCCCATGCCGAGCAGCCCCCGAGAGGGGATTTGTATCTGCCAAGTCCTTGGAAAGATTTGGAGGCGGGTACCGGAATCGAACCGGTCTTCACGGATTTGCAATCCGCTGCGTAACCTCTCCGCCAACCCGCCTCGCTGGAGCGCTCTTTAGGGGCTTCGCGGGGGGTGGTCAAGCGGATATCGCAGCGCGTGGCCCGGGCCGGTGGGGGCCGGCCGAGCCAGGGGCGGGGCTTAGGGCGTCTCGGCGAAGACCTCGCGCGCGGCGAAAAGCCCGTTCAGCGCGGCGGGAAAGCCCGCATAGACCGCCATCTGGATCAGCGTCTCGGTGATCTCCGCGCGCGAGAGCCCGACATTGAGGCCCGCGCGGATATGCACCCGCAGCTGCGGCCCCGCGGTGCCCATCGCGCACAGCGCGGCGATCGTTGCGATTTCGCGCTCGCGCAGGCCAAGGCCGGGGCGGGTGTAGACATCGCCGAAGGGAAATTCGATCACGAGCCGCGCGAAATCGGGCGCGATATCGGCCAGCGCCTCGATCACCGCCTGACCGGCTGCGCCGTCGATCTCGGCCAGGGCGCGGGCGCCGCGCTCATAGCGGGTTTCGGTCTGGGTCTGGGTTTGCGTCGTCATCGTCCACCTCCGAGGATTGGGCACCGGCATAGCCGGCAATCTTGGTGTCGAGGACGGCGAGGCTGTCGATCAGCTCGGCCAGATGCGCCGCTACGCGGGCGCGATGCGCGACCAAGAGATCATGGCGCGCGGGCGCGGTAGCCTCGCCCGCCGCGCGCAGATCGGCATAGGCCAGCATATCCCGGATCGGCATCCCGGTCGTCTTCAGACGGCCGAGAAAACCAAGCCAGACCAGCGCGCTGGCATCATAATCGCGCCGCCCGCCCGCATCGCGGCCCGCGCGCGGCATCAGGCCGATCCGCTCGTAATAGCGGATCGTATGGGGCGATACCCCGGCGCGTCGGGCGAGCTCTCCGATCTTCATTCCTGCCTCGTTCATCTCACGACGCAAGAAGACCTACGACTTCGAGCGCACTCCAGGTCAAGCGCGAAATCACCCCCGGGCGCGGATCGCGGCCAGCACCTCTTCGGCATGGCCCGCGACCTTGACCTTGGGCCAGATCTCGGCCACGCGGCCCTCGGGGTCGATCAGATAGGTCGCCCGGGTGATACCGAGGAAGGTCTTGCCATACATGCTTTTTTCGCCCCAGACGCCATAGGCCTCGCAGGTGTCCGAGGCCTCGTCCGAAAGCATCGCGACGCCAAGCGCATGTTTGGCGCAGAACTTGCCCTGTTTCGCGGGGGCGTCCTTGGAAATGCCCAGAACCGTGGCCTTCGCCGCGGCAAAATCTGGCGCGAGGCGGGTGAAATCCAGCGCCTCGGTGGTGCAGCCGGGGGTGTCGGCCTTGGGGTAGAAATAGAGCACGACCCACCCCCCGCGCAGCGCGCTGAGGCTCAGGGGCGCGACCTCGGGGTCCGCATCGCTGCGTGGCAGGGTGAAGTCCGGCGCAATCTCGCCTATCGCGATCATTTCTCTCTCCTTCCCGGGCTTGGGTGCTGTTATGATTGGACAATGATCTATGGCACTTTCGGCCGGAGTAAAGCACAAGAGGCGGGATGACCCGCCCCGATGAGGCCCGAATGAGCGACCCCGACGAGGCGCGCGCGGATGCGTTGCAGGCCCCTCCGTCCGATCCGGGCGGGGCTGGGGTTGGCGCGCCCGAGCTGCCGCCCTCGCTTGCGCCCGGGCCGCGGCGCAGGCGGGCGGGGATCTGGCTTTTGCTGAGCCTGCCGGTGGTGGCGCTGGCGGCGGTCTTTGCCTTTCTGGTCTTCTCGCATCGCCCGATTGCGGCGCCCGACTGGCTGGTCGCGCGGATCGAGGACCGGGCCAATGCGGCGCTGTCGGGCAAGCTGTCGGTGGCGCTGTCGGGCGGCATCGACATGGTGGTCGATGAGGGGTTCCTGCCGCGGGTGCGGCTGAAGACGGTGCAGATCGCGCGCCCCAACGGCGCGCCGCTGGCGGTGCTGCCCGAGCTGCGCTTCTCGCTCTGGGTCGAGCCGCTCCTGCACGGTTTCGACCTTGCCGTCCTGCAACGCGCCGAGAATCACCGGAGCGGTCGCGCCGTCCATTTCAGGAATCGAGTAGGTGAAGGTCACCTGCATCGGCGAAACGCCAAGCTCGTGCCACGACTCGAAATCCTGCACCAGCAGCGGCTGGGCGACCATGTAGGGCACATCGAGGCCGGTCAGAATCTCATGCCGCGCCTCGGCTGCCGTGCCGGGCTTGGTCGAACCCGCCGGGCCGCCGACAAGACCAAAGCCCATCATGTTCACGAGCAGGTCGATCTTCTCCTTCATCAGCCAGTCACGCACCAGCACGTGCCCCTCGACACCCATCACGAAGGCCGGAAAGACGTTCACGCCATGCTTTTCAAGCGTGCGGATGGTGTTGTCGATGTAGGTTTTTTCCTGCAACAGATGCTTGCGGAAAAAGAGCAGCGCCATCTTCTGCGACTTGTCAAAATTCACGCCGCGCTTCTTCGACCAGCTTTTGAAGCTCTTCACATCCTTGAAATACTCCTGCGAATCGGGATGATACAATCCCATGTTCGGCACATCGACGATCGGCTCGACCTTGACGTTCGAGTCGAAATACTCGCGCAGGATCAGGC
>JACXUS010000421.1 GCA_014763785.1 Sphingomonadales bacterium
ATTGCGGATCGGCGCGCCGGACGGCTGCGCGAATTACCTGCTGCCGCAGGTCTGCGCGGGGCTCTGCGATGCGCATCCGGGGCTGGAGATTCAGATCGTCGCCCTGCCGCGGGTCTTTAACCTCTCGAAACGCGAGGCGGATATGGCGATTGCCGTCTCGCGGCCCTCGGCGGGGCGGCTGACGGTGCAGAAGCTCGGCGATTATCAGCTGCATCTGGCGGCGCATCGCGACTATCTGGCGCGTCATCCGGTGGTGAGCGACCGGACCGATCTGCGCGGCCACCGGATGATCGGCTATATCCCCGACATGATCTTTGACAAGGAGCTCGACTATCTGGCCGAGACCGGGGCCGAGACGGTGGGCCTCGCGTCGAATTCGGTCTCGGTGCAGATGCAGATGGTGCGGGCGGGGGCGGGGCTCGGGATCGTGCATGATTTCGCGATTCCCTTCTGCCCGGGGGTGGTGCGGGTGATCCCCGACCGGGTCGCGCTTAAGCGCAGCTTCTGGTTGATCCGCCATGCCGATGACCGCCGCTCCGAGCGGCTGACGCGGCTGGCCAAGGCGCTTGGCACGGCGTTTCGCGCGGAACTGGCGCGGCTTGAGGCGCTGGCGGCCGCCGCCTGAGGCGGAACATACCGACCAAAGTGTTAACGCTATCAATCATGTCTTGACAGCGCGCCGCCCCCTTGGGACGCTGTTCGCCTGACGGTTGCAAAGGGGAGGTTGCGATGCAGGTGCTGCAGATTCTGAAGAACAAGGGCGATGACGGCGTTGTCACTGTGATGCCGGGCTCGAGCGTGGGCGAGGTCGCGCGCGTCCTGTCCACGCGCCGGATCGGGGCGGTGATCGTGTCGCGCGATGGCAAGCATGTCGAGGGGATCGTCTCGGAACGCGATATCGTGCGCGAGCTGGGGCGTCTGGGCGCCGAGGCGCTGAGCCTCGAGGTCGATGCGATCATGACCCGCAAGACCGTGGGCTGCGCGCGCACGGATTCGACCGAGGCCGTGATGGAGCGGATGACCGAGGGGCGCTTCCGCCACATGCCGGTGATGGAGGGCGACGAGATGATCGGCCTGATTTCCATCGGTGACGTGGTCGCGGCGCGGCTCGCCGATCTGCATATGGAAAAAGAGGCCCTGACCGGCATGATCATGGGCAATTGACGCGGCGCTGCGGCGCTCTGCCGGGGGCTGCGCACGATCGGAGCTTGCAAAAGGGCGCGCAATATTGTTGCGTGCCCTCACTGTTTCGTGAAGCCCGCGGAAGGAGAACCCATGCGCGTCGGTTTGTATCCGGGGACCTTCGACCCCGTCACGCTTGGCCATATCGACATCATCCAGCGCGCGCTGGCGCTGGTCGACCGTCTGGTGATCGGGGTTGCGGTCAACCGCGACAAGGGGCCGATGTTCACCCTCGAAGAGCGCGTCGAGATGGTGCAACAGGAATGCGCCGAGATCACCGCGCGCTGCGGCGGCGAGATCGTCGTGCATCCGTTCGAGAACCTCCTGATCCATGCCGCGCGCGATGTGGGCGCCAGCGTGATCATCCGCGGGCTGCGGGCGGTGGCGGATTTTGAATATGAATTCCAGATGGTTGGCATGAATCGCGCGCTGGACGCGAGCGTCGAGACGGTGTTTCTGATGGCCGATGCGCGGCGGCAGGCGATTGCCTCGAAGCTGGTCAAGGAAATCGCGCGGCTCGATGGCGACGTGTCGCGCTTTGTCACGCCGCGGGTCGAGGAACGCCTGCTCGACCGGCTCGGCAAGCGCTGAGGCGGGGCCGCCCGCAGGCGGGCGGCTTGCATGGGGGCCGCCCGC
>JACXUS010000422.1 GCA_014763785.1 Sphingomonadales bacterium
GGTGATCGCAGCCGTCAGAGTGGTCTTGCCGTGGTCAACGTGGCCAATCGTGCCGATGTTGACGTGCGGCTTGTTACGTTCAAACTTTTCCTTTGCCATCTCGCAGGGCGCCTCTGGTTAGGGGGCCGCTTTGGCGCGGGCCCGAGTCAATATCGCGCGCTACCTATTGCGCCGGCGGGGAAAAATCAAGCCCGGATTGCACGGTTTCGCCCCCCTGCGAACGGTTTCATATTGGCCGTGCGACGGCCCGTGCTACCTTTCGCGGATGCAACGTTCCGCCATCGTCCCGTCCCGGGCCCTGCCTGCCCGCGCGCCGCTCGCCGAGAAACCCCTCGGGATCCTGCCCAGCCTGCGGGCCGCGCGGCGCAATCTGCTTGAAATCATTCCGGAATTGGCCACTCACGCACCGATCATCTCGGGCAATACAGGGGCGCGCTGGCACATGGTGATGGATCCCGACAGCCTGCGCCACGTGCTCAAGACCCGCGTCGAGGATTATCCGAAGTCGGTGGTGACCAAGCTGATCCTCGGGCCCGCCGTGGGCGATGGGCTGTTCGTCGCGGAAGGTGCGGAATGGCGCTGGCAGCGCCGGGCCGCCGCACCGGTCTTCGCCTCGCGCAACATGGAAGCCCTCGCCCCGGTGATGCAGGCCGCCGCCGAAGCCTCTGCGCGCCGTATCGCCACCGCCGCCGGAACCGGCCGCGCGATCGACCTGCATCAGGAGATGGTCGCCGCGACCTTCGAGGTGATTTCCGACGTGACCTTCTCGGGCGACGAAGGCTTCGACCGCGCCGCGATTCATGCCGCGATCGACGCCTATATCGCGCAGACCGCGCGCGTCTCGCTACTTGATTTCTTCGCCCTGCCCGGCTGGGTGCCGCGCCCGCATCGTCTCGCCTCGGCCCATGTGTTGCGCGATCTCAAACGTCACGCGGATACCGCGATCACTGCGCGGCACAAGGCGGGCGCGAAAACCGTTCCGGATCTGCTCGACCTGCTCGACGGCGCGCAGGATCCCGAAACGGGCCGCGAGATGAGCCCGGCCGAGCTGCGCGACAACCTTCTGACCTTCATCGTGGCCGGCCACGAGACGACGGCGCTGACGTTGGCCTGGGCGCTCTATCTGTGCGCTTTCGATCCGCAGGTGCAGGAGGCTGCGCGCGCCGAGGCGCAATCCCGGCTCGGCGCGCGCCCCGCCGGTGTCGAGGACTTGCCGCATCTTCCGCGGATTGCGCAGATCGTGAACGAAAGCCTTCGCCTCTACCCGCCTGCCGGGTTCCTCTCGCGCACCGCGCGCCGGCCCGACCGGCTCTTGGGGCGCGAGATCCGCAAGGGCGACACGGTGATGCTGCCGATCTACGCGCTGCACCGCCACCACGCGCTGTGGGCCGATCCCGACCACTTCGACCCGGGCCGCTTTGCCGATCCGAAGGCCATCGACCGCTATGCCTACCTGCCCTTCGGCGACGGGCCGCGCATCTGCATCGGCGCGAATTTCGCCCTGCAGGAGGCCGTGATCATCCTGGCCACGCTGCTGGCGCGCTTCCGGTTCAGCCGGATTCCGGGCAAGTACCCGAAACCCGTGATGATCCTGACGCTGCGCCCCGAAGGCGGGGTCTGGCTGAAGGTGGACCGCGCCTGACGGCGCCCCCCGGTCAGGTAAAGCGGTTGTCGCGCGGGAAGCCGTGCGGCGGCGCCTTGCCGACGCCCGCGCGCTTCGCCACCCAGTCGGCGATCCCCGTCTCGCGCCGGGTCTGGCCGTTGGGCATTGCCCAGGTCAGGCCATCGGCCAGCGTGAAGG
>JACXUS010000126.1 GCA_014763785.1 Sphingomonadales bacterium
GGTCGAGCGTCATCAACCGGCGGGGCAGTTCCTCGACATCGTCGCCCAGCACCGAGATCTGCTGCATCAGGTTCCACAGCTCGCGGATATTGCCGGGGTAGCGATAGGCGCGCAGCCGCGCCTGCAGATCGGGGCTGAGTTCAAGCGGCGTCGAGCGGCGCTGGTTGATCGCGGTCAGGAAGCGCTCGATCAGATGTTCCAGCAGCTCCGGCACCTCGCGCAGCGGCTTGATCGGCATGTTCACCACCGCCAGCCGATAATAGAGATCGGGGCGGAAGCGGCGCTCTTCGGCCAGCGCCAAGAGGTCGCGGTTGGTGGCCGAGATCACCCGCGCATTGACCCGGTGGGGCCGGGTGCCGCCGATCCGCATCACCATCCCGTCTTCGAGGAAGGTCAACAGTTTCGCCTGCAGGGGCAGGGGGATCTCGCCGACCTCGTCGAGGAAGAGCGTGCCGCCCTCGGCCATCTCGATCAGGCCCTTCTTGCCCTCGGTCGAGGCGCCGGTGAAGGCGCCCTTCTCATAGCCGAAAAGCTCGCTTTCAAACAGGCTCTCGGGGATTGCCGCGCAGTTGACGGCGATGAACGGGTCGGTGGCGTTCGACACGAAGGCATGCAGATGCCGCGCGATCTCGGTCTTGCCGACGCCCGACTCGCCCGTGATGATCACCCGCGCGCCTTGCAACAGCGCCCGTTCCCCGCGCGAGATCATCCGGTCGAGCCAGGGCGAGATATGGCGCTGGCGCGCGAAATCGGGGCGCAACCGGCGCTCGGCCGAGGGCGGGAAGGCGGTCGCCTCGCGCGAGCCGGTGGCCTGACGGCGGGCATGATCCAGCACCGCCAGATCGCGCAGCGTCAGGCTGTGGCCGCCGTCCTCGGTGCGGCGCAGCGTGATCAGGATCGCCCCCACCGCCGCGCCGCGCAGCAGGATCGTGCCGGAGCGGCCGGCCTCGATCATCTCTTCCAGCGGCAGGAAATTCAGCCCCGAGACGGCGCGCAGCGCGCCAAGCGGCTGGCCCGTCGCGGCCCGCGGATCGAGGCTGGCCAGCGCGCCTGCCGCGCGGTTGGCAAAGATCACCCGGCCCGCCGGATCGAGCAGGATCAGCCCGTCGGGCAGCGCATCGAGCGCGGGGCGCAGGTCCGGGGCGGGGCTTGGCTGGCTGGTCGGTTTCATCGCTTCGCTGGCCATCGCTCAGCCCTCCGCGCGCAGTTGCGCGACCTGACCCGGGGGCGGCGCCGCGCCCGGATCGAGCACCGGCGCGAGCCGCAGCCGCAGGCTGAGCACGAGGCATTCGGCGCCCTGCAGCCTGAGCGCCCGCGCGCCCAGATCCGCGCGCGGTGCGCCGGCCCGGCGCGGCAGGGTCACCGGGATCAGCGGATCGGGGTGCCCGGGCGCGCGCGATGCAACCTGCGCAAACAGCGCCTCGAGCGGCCCCGGCAGGGCGATCAGATCCGACAGATCGCGCGCGGGCAGGGTCTCGGGGGCGAGGTTGAAAAGCTCTTCGGCCGCCAGATTGGCGCGCAGAAGCCGCCCCGCGCGGTCGATCACCAGAACCGCCTCGGGCAGGGCGGCCAGAATGGCCTCGAGCGTGTCGATTTCCTCGCGCAGCACGGCCGCGCGGCGGGCATGTTTCGACACGTCCCGCGCCGTGCCCCACATCCGCAGCAGCCGGTTGCCCCGGATATGGCCGCGCACGTCGTTTTCCACCTCGATATAGACCCCGTCATAGCGCAGATCGCGCGAGGGCGAGGCATTCACATCGAAGCTGGCGCGCACCAGACGGCGGATGAAATCCTCGTTCTCGGGGGTGCGGGGGAAGGTCTCGTGAACCGGCAGGTCATTGAAATCGCTCCCCGGCGGGGTGCGATAGAGCCGCGCCATCGCCTCGTTGCAAAACCGCCAGCGCGGGCCGTTCTCGAAGACCTGCCGGATGATCTCGTGTTCGGGGGCGGACAGGTCCACGGGCTCGGCCCATTCCATGCACCAGCCCGCATCGTCCGAGGCCGCAAGGATCGAGGCGAGGATTTCCTTCTCCTCGCCCAGCTGCGCCAGATCCTCGACCGCGCCGCCCGCGGGCCATTTCATCACCCGCAGACAGGGGCCCGCGGCGGTCTCGATCCGCTCGGCCAGGGCCGCAACCGGCAGGGTCGCGCCCGCCGCCCCGCGCAGCTCGAAGGTCAGCGCATGCGGTCCCGCCCCGGGGCGCTGAAAGAGCGCGGAGAGCCGCTCGCGCGCATCGAGCGGATAGATCGCCGACCACGGCGCACCGGCCAGCGCGCCCGGTTCATGGCCCAGACGCGCCTCCTGTGCGGGGTCGGCGCGCAGGATCGTGCCCGCCGCCCCCAGCCAGTCCTCCATCATCGCGCTATGCGCCCGCGTGTCGCCCATCAGCCGCTCTCCCCTGGCCCGAGGTGGCTGCGCCCCTCAGGGGACGCAGTGCAGATACCGTTCCACGTCCCAATTGGTGACCTCGCGCAGGAAGCGCGTCCACTCATCTTGCTTGTATTCGTCGAAAACCTCGTAGAGGCGGCCAGGAAGTGCCGAGCGAATGACCTCGTCCTGTTTCAGCGCGTCGAGCGCATCGCGCAGGTTCAGCGGGATCAGCTTCACCGGCTCGCCCGATTGCCAGACCTCGGTCACATTGCGCGACTCGGGCGGGCCGGGGTCGATCTGGTTGCGGATGCCGTCATCCGTCGCCTTCAGCAGCGCGCCGCAGAACAGATGCGGGTTGACCATGCTGTCCACCGCGCGGAACTCGAACCGGTCGGGAGAGCTGATACGGATCGTGCAGGAGCGGTTCTGTAGCCCCCAGTTCGCCCCGATCGGCGCCCACAGGCCATAGTCGTTGAACCGCCGGTAGCTGTTCACCGTCGAGGCGCCAAGGCAGGTCAGCGCGTCGATATGCTTGAGCGATCCGCCAAGGATGTGGTGGCCCAGCTCGGTCGGCAGCCAGCCGCCCTCCTTGTTCTCGAATTCGTTCACGCCGCCCTTGGAGTATAGCCAGTTTTCCTCCATCCCGGGCAGCTCGCCGGGGGTGATATCCTGCAACTCGCGGCTGCCGCCGGTCCAGACCGAACAGTTGTGATGGCAGCCGTTCGCGGCATAGCCCATGAAGGGTTTCGCCATGAAGCACGCGATCAGCCCGCGTTGGCGCGCCACCTCGGCGCAGATCTGGCGATAGGTGGTCATCCGGTCGCAGGTCGGCAGCGCGTCGTCGAACTGATAGTTCAGCTCGATCTGGCCCGGCGCGTCCTCGCAATCGCCCTGGATCATGTCGAGGCCCATTGCGCGGGCGTAGTCGCTGACCTGCATCCAGATGTCGCGGGCGCTTTCGAACTGGCCGATGTGATAGGCCAGTGCCTCGGTCACGCCCTCATAGGGGCGGACCTCGCCCGCCTTGGGCTTGAGCCACAGCATCTCGGGTTCAAGGCCCACGCGCAGATGCAGCCCGCCATGCGCCGCGCGGAATTCGCGATCAAACCGTTTGAGGTTGCCGCGGGTGTCGTATTCATAGGCCTGACCGGGGAAGTTCGGGTCCTCGAGGCTATAGAAGAGCGTGCAGAAGACCCGCGCGACGCGCTTGTCCCAGGGCAGCTGCACGAAGGTCTCGGGGCCCGGGAGCGCGATGCATTCCATCGCATTGCTGTCAAAGCCGATCAGGTTGCCCTTGAAATCGGGCAACACGTTCGTCACGCCGCCCATCCAGGTCTGCACCCCCTTGCGCGCCTGGGTTTCCCAATGCCGCGCGGGGGCGGCCTTGCCCATCACGCGCCCGGTGATCGAGATATACTGGTAATAGATGTAATCCACGCCGAGCGCGTCGATCTTGCGGCGCACGCGTTCGACCAGATCGGCGCGGCCCGGGGCCTCGATCTCGCGGTGATAGTCGGTATCGGTGGTGGTCATTGTCGTCTCCCTGTTATCGACCACTCAGCCCTCGAGATAGCGGGCGCGTTCTTCGGCGCTGACCGCTTTCGCGAGGCTGGCATATTCGGCGCGGGCATAGGCCGCGTAATTCTCGACGAACGCCGCGCCGAAGATCCGGCGGGCGTCGGCGCTGGCGCTCAGGCGATCGGCCGCCTCGGCCAGATCGCGGGGGAAGCGCGCGGCCCCTTCGGGCACGAAATCGGGGTGGGCGGCGGTGGCGGCGGGCGGCGCGGTCAGGCCCCGTTCGATCCCGTCGAGCCCCGCGCCCAGCATCAGCGCGAGCGTCAGATAGGGGTTGCAATCGGCGGGCGGCACCCGGAATTCGAGCCGCGCGCGGGCGCCCGCATGGGGCACAGAGCGCACCGCGGCCGTGAAGGGATATTCGGCCCAGCTCAGCGATTTCGGCGCCCAACTGCCGGGTGCGAGGCGGCGATAGGCGTTGACGCTGCCCGTGCACATCGCGAAGGCCTCGGGCACCAATGCCATCATGCCGGCGATGAAGGACCCCGCCAGCGGCCCGGTGGCCCCCGAGGGGGCGGAAAACGGGTTCGCCCCGGTGGCGCGGTCGCGCAGGCTCAGCGTGCAATGCCCGCCGATGCCCGGATAATCGGCGCCGAGATAGGGCATGAAGCTGGCGGTTTTGCCGTGCTTGCGCGCGTAGCTGCGCGCCGCCATCCGGAAGAAGGCGGCATCATCGGCCGCGCGCAGCCCCTCGGTGTGGCCCAACGTCGCCTCAAGGCAGCCCGGCCCCAGCTCGACGCCCAAGCCATAAAGGTTGACGCCATGGCCGAGGATCTCGGCCTCCATCCCGGCGATGAAGGCGGCGTGCGTATTGGCGGTGGCGCCCGACCAGCATTTGTTGTCGGGGGCAAATTTCGCCAGATTGGCAAAGCCCTTCTCGCGCACCGAGGCATCGGTTTCATCCAGCAGGATCAGCTCGAATTCAAAGGCCGCATCGACCGCATAGCCCATGGCGGCCGCGCGCGCGATCTGGGCGCGCAGCACCTCGCGCGGCATCAGGGCCCGGGCCGCGCCCGAGAGTTCCGCGATGACGCTGACGGCGCCCGGCTCGGAGGGGTTCGGCCGCACCGAGGCCGGGTCGATCTCGACCGTTTCGGTGTAATAGCTCTCGCCCCCCCAGAGGGTATCGGCCGCATCCCAATAGGGCAGCACATTGGCAAAGCGCGGGTCGGTCGCCCAGTCGAGGAACTGCGCGCGCCGCAGCCGCCGGGTGCGGAAGGTGCTGGCGTAATCGAACTGGCCGACATGGATGATATCGGCGTCGAACTGGTCAAGGGCTTGGATCAACGGATCGGTCATCGGGGCCTCAGACGGCTGGGGTTGCGGGATCGGCCTCGGCCAGAGACCGGGCGAGGCTGGTTTCAAGATGCGCGCGGTGGCGCGCCAGCGCCGCGGGGTTGGCGCCAAGGCCCAGCACTCCCACCGGCCGCCCCTCGCGCAGGTATTCCACGATCACCGGCGCGGTGCCGGTCAGGCCCAGATCGCCCTCGACGACGCGGGTCGCATCGGCAAGCGTGGGGGCGCCGAAGGCCTGCAGGCGCAGCCCGTGCTGGTCGGACCAGAAGGACGGCAGGGGGGCGAAGCGCTCGGGCGGGGGGCTGCCCGCGGCCTCGGCGGCCAGAACCTCGGCCACACGCCGCGCGGTCTGGCCGGGGATGCACCAATGCTCGGTCCGGCGCGGCGTCGCGTCAAAGAGCGGGTTGGCAAAGCGCGCGACATCGCCCTCCGCCATCAGCCCGGGCGCGCCGGGCGCGCAGAGGTGGTCATCGACCAGCACACCGTCGGTCAGATCCGCGCCCGAGCCCGCCAGCCATTCCACGTTGGGATGGCTGCCGAGCGCCTCGACGATCACATCGGCCTCGAGCGCCTGCCCATCGTCCAGCACCACCTGCGCCGCGCCAAACCCTGCGACCGAGCGGCCAAGATAAAGGTCCACCCCCTGCACCCGGTGCAGCGCCGCCATCGCCGCCGCCACCCGCGGCCCCAGCGCGCGCAGCATCGGCTGCGGCGCGGGCTCGACCAGCCGCACGCTCAGCCCCAGTTTGCGCGCGGTGGCGGCAATCTCGCAGCCGATGAAGCCGCCGCCGATCACCACAAGCCGCGCCCCGGGACGCAGATCGGCGGCCAGCGCGCGCAGATCGGCAAAGCTGCGCAGCACATGGCGCCGCCCCTCGGCCCCCGTCAGCGCCAGCCGCCGCGGGCGCAGGCCGGTTGCGGCGATCACCCGGTCGCCCGGTATCGCCGTGCCATCCGCAAGCCGCACCGTCGTGCCCTCCAGCGCCACCGCGGCTTGGCCGAGCCGCAGCTCGGCCCGGTCCCCCAGCTTCGAGCGCAGCGCGAGCCGCTCCAGCACCGCGGCGGCCGTCTCGCGCCCGCGGGCAAGGCTTTCCAGCGCATCCTTGGACAGAGGCGGGCGGTTATAGGGCGCCGCCCCCTCGTCGCCGATCAGCGTGATCCGCGCGCCCGGCAGGACGCCCGCCACCGCCTCGGCGGTGCGCAGCCCGGCGAGCGAGGCGCCGACGATGGTGATGCGGGGGGCGGGCGTGTGCATCGTCATCAGCCGAAGGTGATCGCCTGTTCGGGGCAGGCGTCAGAGGCCGCCTCGAGCGCGCCGCGCAGCCCCTCGTCCACCTGCGTCAGCCAGACGAGGCCGCCCGCGTCGTCAAAGGAAAACACCTCGGGCGCGGCGATCACGCATTGGCCGTGCAGCAGGCAAATCGACATATCTACAGTGACGTTCATCGGGGGCTCCTTTCAGGCAGGGTCGAAGGCGATCGGCAGCCGCACGGCGCCGGTGTTGCCGCTGTCGGGCAGCCACTCGGCGGCGCCGTTCATCCGCGGGTTCTTCAGGCGGCGGGCGAGCAGCTTCAGCGCCTCGGTCATGTCGCCGCGGGCGATGAAATGGCCCAGGCAATGATGGGTGCCGCCGCCAAAGCCGAAATGCGGCTTGCGCTCGGCGGTGATGTCGAAGCCCGGATCGGGGAAGACCGCCGGGTCCGAGGTCGCCGCCTGCGAGAACAGATGGATCGTGGTGCCCGCCGCGATGGGCAGGTCGTTCCAGAGGAACTCCTCGGTCGCCTCGCGGGTGACCCAGGTCACGGTCGGGCGCACGCGCATCACCTCTTCGACCGCGGCGCGCGCCAGATCGGGCTGCTCGGCCAGAAGCGCCCATTGCTCGGGGTGTTCGATGAAGGTCGCCATCGCCAGACCAAGCTGGTTACGCGTGGTGTCGATGCCGCCAAAGATCGCCAGCACGATCATGTCGAGCACTTCCTGCTCCGAGATCGCGCCGTCCCGGTCGCCCGCGGCCACCAGCATGCCGATGAAATCCTCCGAAGGTTCGGCGCGGCGCAGGGCGACCAGTTCCTCGGCATAGGCAAAGAGGCGCGCGGTCGCGGCTTCGATCACGGGCAGGTCGTCCTTGAAGGTGACGCCGAGCGCGAGGCCCATTTCGCCCGCGATATCGGCCAGCTCGCGCCATTTCTCGAAGGGCAGGCCGAGGAGGTCGCAGATCACCCCGGTCGCATAGGGTTCGGTGAATTCGGCGATGAAGTCGCATTCGCCCCGCGCCGCGAAGCCGTCGATCAGGCGGTTGGCGAGGGCCTCGAATTTCGGGCGCAGATCGGTGATCAGCTTGGGCGAGAAGGCGGGATTGGCCATGCGGCGCAGGCGGGCATGGGTCTCGCCTTCCTGGCTGAGCAGCATGGCTTCCCACCAGCGGGCGAAGACGCCGGTCACGCCATTGAGCGCGGGCCAGCGATAGGAGCCCTGCCGCAGCTTGGGGTGGCGCAGCAGCTTTTGCACATCGTCATAGCGCAGCACCGCCAGCCCATAGGGGGTGCGCGCGGCCCAGGAGGCATCGCGCGCGGCCATGACCTCGGGCGCGCGGATCGAGAAGCCGGGGGCGGTGACGTCGAGATAGGGCAGGTCCGTGAGGGTCTGAACGGGGGCCTGTTCGGTAGGGGCCATGTGGAAACTCCGGTTGCAAGGCGCGTTGCCGGGGGAGATGCAAGTTTTGTTCCAGTTTGGCGGGTTTCGCCGAAGTAACAGAAATTTAACGAAAAGAATTTTTCCGAGCGGCGCCGAGCCGGGCGGGCGGCCGGAGCGGGGACGCG
>JACXUS010000127.1 GCA_014763785.1 Sphingomonadales bacterium
AAGTGCAGGATGATCGCGTACTTGGCAAGATCGGAAGCCTGGAACTTCAACGGGCCGAAGCCGAGCCATCGGGCCGCACCATGAATGACACCGACAAGTTTGAGCACCAGCAGCATGGCCAGCGCCACGATGCTGAGGAGCAACAAAGCTTTGCTGGCCTTCATGAACAGATGGTAGTCGATGTGGCCGACCGCAAAGATCACGCCAAGCCCCAGCACGGCAAAGGTGAGCTGACGCCAGAGGAAGTATTGCGGATCGGCGAACTTCTTTTCAGCCCAGCCCGCGCCGCTACTGTAAACCACCACAATGCCGATACACATCAGCACCACCACGATGAAGAGCAGCAGCTTGCCCGCCACGATCCGCAGCGTCAGAAGCCCCCCCCGGTCGGGCAGATCGCGCAGCTGGCGCGAGGCGATGGCCTGCGGAATGCCCGAGCCTTGGGTGCCCGGAAAGAACCGCATCGCCGCCCAGGCGCTGATCACGAAGCCAAGCGGGGTGATGATCAGCGGCAGGTAACGGCGCCACGCGGGGGCCTCGGCGCCGCGGTCGGTGGCGCTGACCAGATGGGCGAAGACCTCCTGCACGAAATCGGCGGCCAGCGCGAAGCCCACGCTGATCACCCCGATCGCTAGCGCGCCGGTCCAGAACACGAGCCGCGTGCCCCAGAGCCGCTTCGAGCTGACCATCGCGCGCGAGCGGCGCAGCATGGCGACGCGCGACATCCGGAACTGACCCATCATTCCCCCTTGGCGCTGCATGGGCCGCCGGGCCCTACGGATCCGATACGCTGGTGATGGACCCGCAAACCGCCTGTTTCAACCCCGAACTGCCCCGCGAAAGCCGCCTTTGCGCCTGCAAAATCGGCCCTGCAGCGCCCACAGCCCGGCCCGCGCGCCACAAGAGCTTGACCGCCCCCGCCCCTCGCACCACATGATGCGCGAGGGTCGCGCAATGACAGCCCCAGGATGCGAACGCGGCCGCAAGGCTTTGGTCACTTTTCGGGCAGAGCGTGAACGTGATGGAATTTTGCGCAGAATCCCCTTGAAGCCGGGCGAATTCCACCGAACTTTAACCTTATGGGGCCAGCATGAGAGGCGGCCCCCCTCAGGAAAGGAGCACCATATGCCTTCGTTCTCGACCACGCTCGAACAAGCCATTCATGGTGCACTCGCGCTGGCCAATCAGCGCAAGCATGAACTGGCAACGCTCGAGCATCTTTTGCTCGCCCTGATCGACGAACCCGATGCGGCCCGCGTGATGCAGGCCTGCGCCGTCGATCTGGAGGAGCTGCGCCAGACCCTGACCGAATTCGTCGATGATGACCTCTCGACCCTGATCACCGAGGTCGAGGGTTCGGAAGCCGTGCCGACCGCTGCCTTCCAGCGCGTGATCCAGCGCGCCGCGATCCATGTGCAAAGCTCGGGGCGCACCGAGGTGACCGGCGCCAATGTGCTGGTCGCGATCTTCGCCGAGCGGGAGAGCAACGCCGCCTTCTTCCTGCAGGAACAGGACATGACCCGCTATGATGCGGTGAATTTCATCGCCCATGGCGTGGCCAAGGACCCCGCCTTCGGCGAGGCGCGCCCAGTGATCGGCGCCGAGGAGGAACAGAAGGCCGAGGCCGCGCAGCAACAGGGCGGGGAGGCCAAGGAATCGGCGCTGGCCAAATATTGCGTGAACCTGAATGTGAAATCGCAAAAGGGCGATATCGACCCGCTGATCGGCCGCGAGGAAGAGGTGGAGCGCTGCGTTCAGGTGCTCTGCCGCCGCCGCAAGAACAACCCGCTCTTGGTCGGTGACCCGGGCGTTGGCAAGACCGCCATCGCCGAGGGTCTTGCGCTGAAGATCACCCGCGGCGAGACGCCCGAGATCCTGTCGAAAGCCACGATCTTCTCGCTCGACATGGGCGCGCTCTTGGCCGGCACCCGCTATCGCGGCGATTTCGAGGAGCGGCTGAAAGCGGTGGTGAAAGAGCTGGAAGACCATCCCGATGCGATCCTCTTCATCGACGAGATTCACACCGTGATCGGCGCGGGCGCCACCTCGGGCGGGGCGATGGATGCCTCGAACCTGCTGAAACCGGCGCTGGCCGGGGGTAAGCTGCGCTGCATGGGCTCGACCACCTACAAGGAATATCGCCAGCATTTCGAAAAGGATCGCGCGCTCAGCCGCCGGTTCCAGAAAATCGACGTGAACGAGCCGTCGGTGGGCGATTCGATCAAGATTCTGATGGGGCTGAAACCCTATTTCGAGAAGCACCACGACCTGCGCTATACCAATGATGCGATCAAGGCCGCGGTCGAGCTCTCGGCGCGCTATATCCATGACCGCAAGCTGCCCGACAAGGCGATCGACGTGATCGACGAGGCGGGCGCCGCCCAGCATCTGCTGAGCGACAGCAAGCGGCGCAAGACGCTGGGGCCGAAGGAGATCGAGGCAGTCGTCGCCAAGATCGCCCGGATCCCGCCGAAGAACGTCTCGAAGGACGATGCCGAAGTGCTGCGCGATCTGGAAAAGACGCTCAAACGCGTCGTCTTCGGTCAGGACAAGGCGATCGAGGCGCTGGCCTCGGCGATCAAACTCGCCCGCGCCGGCCTGCGCGAGCCGGAAAAACCGATCGGCAACTATCTCTTCGCGGGTCCGACCGGCGTCGGCAAGACCGAGGTCGCCAAGCAACTGGCCTCGACGCTCGGGGTGGAGCTGCTGCGCTTCGACATGTCGGAATATATGGAGAAGCACGCCGTCAGTCGCCTGATCGGGGCCCCTCCGGGCTATGTCGGCTTTGATCAGGGCGGCATGCTGACCGATGGCGTGGACCAGCATCCGCATTGCGTGCTGCTGCTCGACGAGATCGAAAAGGCGCACCCCGATGTGTTCAACATCCTGCTGCAGGTGATGGATCACGGCAAGCTGACCGATCACAACGGCCGGGCGGTGGATTTCCGCAACGTGATCCTGATCATGACCTCGAACGCAGGCGCCTCGGATATGGCCAAGGCGGCAATCGGCTTCGGCCGCGAGCGCCGCGAGGGCGAGGATACGGCCGCAATCGAGCGCACCTTCACGCCGGAGTTCCGCAACCGTCTGGATGCGGTGGTCAGCTTCGCCCCGCTGCCGCGCGAGGTGATCCTGCAAGTGGTCGACAAGTTCGTCCTGCAACTGGAAGCCCAGCTGATCGACCGCAACGTCCATATCGAGCTGAGCCCCGAAGCCGCGAGCTGGCTGGCCGAGAAGGGTTACGATGACAAGATGGGCGCGCGTCCGCTGGGCCGCGTGATTCAGGAGCACATCAAGAAACCGCTCGCCGAAGAGCTGCTCTTCGGGCGTCTGACCAAGGGCGGCGTGGTGAAGGTCGGTGTGCAGGATGATACGATCGTCCTGCAGGTCGAGGAACCCGGGAAACCCCGGATTGCCGGGCCGAAAACCCGCCTGCTGCCCGCGGGCTGAGACAACATCCGCACGGATCGGGCGATAACCGCTGAAACCGGCGCCGCTGAGAACCGGGGCGCGATGCGAGAGCATCGCGCCCTTGATGACGGATCGGCGCGGCCCGCTGCGCGATAAACCCGCAAGACTGGGATCCGGCGAGGAGGAGCCCCCCTTGCCCTTGCCCTTGCCCTTGCCGCCCCGGGCCAGGCATATCGCCCCGCTCCCTCGGGACCTTCAGACGCCTTGGGCAGGTCTGGCAGCACCCGCCTCACCCAAGCCTGACCGCTCCACCGCCCAAAGATGCCGCGCCCGACTTGCCCGCCGCCGCAATCCGCGCCACACTCTGTCCTGACCGCTCCTGTCCCCAAAGGGCCTGCCATGCCCCCCGATCAGCGCCGCCCCCGATTCGCCCGGTTCCTCTTACCCGCCCTGCTCGCGCCGGTCAGCGCTGCGGCGTTCAGCCTGTCGCTGCCCGTCGACTGCGCGCTTGGCGATACCTGCTACATCCAGCATTACGTCGACCGCCAAAATGGCCCGGGCCTGCGCGATTATGCCTGCGGAACAACCACTTATGACGACCACGACGGCACCGATTTCGCCCTGCCCACGCGCGCGGCGATGGCGGCGGGCGTCACCGTCCGCGCGGCGGCCGCGGGCCATATCCGCGCCACGCGCGACGGCGAGCCTGACGGCGCCCATGCCGAGGGGGCCGATGTGTCGCAGAAGGAATGCGGCAACGGGATCGTCATCGACCACGAAGACGGTTGGCAGACGCAATATTGCCACCTGCGCGCGGGCTCGATCACGGTGAAGCCCGGCGAGCGTGTCGCCGCGGGCGCGGCGATCGGCCTCGTCGGTCAGTCGGGCCTCGCCGATTTCCCACATCTGCACCTGAGCGTTCGCCGCAACGGGCAAGCGGTCGATCCGTTCCGCCCCGGCGGCGATGGCTGTGCCTCGAGCGCACCGACGAACAGCCTTTGGCAGGACCTGCCCGCCTATTCCCCCGGGGGGCTGTTGCAGATCGGCCTCGCGGCCGCCCCGCCGGACTATGCGGCGGTCAAGGCTGGCCTGCCGCCGGTGCAAAACCTGTCACAACCCGCAGCCCTTGTCCTCTGGGCCTATGGCTATGAAAGCCAGACCGCGGACCGGATCGCTTTCGACATCGAGGGGCCGGAGGGTTTCGCCTTCCACCACGAGGCCGAAATCGACAAGGGCCAGCCGCTGTTTTTCCGCTATGCGGGCAAGAAGGCGCCCGCGGGCGGCCTCGCGCCCGGAACCTATCGCGCGACGGTCACCTATCTGCGCGGTGGCGCGGCGCTTGGGGCGCTGACAACCGAAATTGAGATCACCGAGTAACCGCCTCAGCGTTCGGTCAGCTTCAACTCGATCCGCCGATTGGCGGCGCGCGCGGCCTCGGTCGCGCCTTCGGCCACCGGGCGGAATTCGGCAAAACCCGTCGCGGCGAGGCGATTGGGCGGGAAGCCCAGATCGTCGATCATGAAGCGCACGACCGACAGCGCGCGGGCCTGGCTCAGCTCCCAGTTGTCGCGGAATTGGCCGGTGCCCGACAGCGGCACGTTGTCGGTATGGCCGTCGACCCGCAGGATCCAGTCGATTTCCGGCGGGATCTGATCGGAAAGCTCGCGGAAGGTTTGCGCGACGCGGGCGATCTGCGCGCGGCCCTCGTCCGACAGATCGGCCGAGCCCGGCGCGAAGAGCACCTCGGAGGAGAAGACGAAGCGGTCGCCCACGACCCGCACGCCCTCGCGCCCGGCCAAGAGTTCCGACATCCGCCCGAAGAATTCCGAGCGATAGCGCGCCAGATCGCGGGCCTCGGCCTCGGCGCGCAGGCGGGCCTCTTCCTCAAGGGCGGCGCGGCGTTTCTGCTCGGCCGCGACCTGCGCGAGCGCGGCGTTCAGCTGGCTGCCAAGGCTTTCGACCTGCACCTTGGCCTCGGCATCCTTGGCCGCGGCGGCATCCAGAATGCCTTGCAATTCAGCGAGTTGCCCGCGCAACGCCGCGATCTGCTCATTCAGGAGCGCGACCTTCTTCGCCTGCTCATCGCTCAGCGCCACCTGATCGGCCAGCGCCTTGTCGGCCACCGCGCGCAGCGCCGCGGCCTTCTCGGCCTCGCTCAGCTGCGCCTCCAGCTGGCCCTGCAGATCGGCCTTGGCCGCCTCGGCCGCGGCCAGCAGGGTCAGCGTTTCTTCGGCCTTGGCGCGCGCGGCCTCCAGCGACAGGGTCATCGCCGCCAGCTCATCGCCCGAGGCTTTCAGCTTGCCGCGCAGCTCCTCGATGGTGGCGCGATCAAGCCGCAGATCCTCGGCGCGCGCGGCCGCCTCGGCGCTGGCCGCATCGCGCGCGGCGATCAGCGATGCCACCTGCGCCTCGAATGCGGTGATCTTCTGCCCGGCCTCGGCCAGTGCGGCCTCGCGCGCCGAAAGTTGCGCCGAAAGCGTTCCGATCAGGGTTTGCTGCGCCGTGGCCTGACTGCGCGCCGCGTCGAGCTGGCCGGCCAGATCGGCGGTTTTCGCCTCTTCCAGCGCCAGCGCCTGCGTCAGCCCGGCGAGCTGGCCCGCGAGCGCGTCAAGCTCGTGATCCTTGGTCGTGATCGTCTCGCGCAGCACCGATTGCACGAGCATGAAGATCGTCAGCACGAACATCAGCACCATCAGAAGCGCCGTCATCGCATCGACGAAGCCGGGCCAGATGTTGGCCGAGAACCGCGGGCCCCGCCGTGCCAGCGCCATCTCAGGCCTCCTTGCCGCGCAGGATCGCACGGGTCAAGGCCGCGAAATCATTGCGCAATTCGGCCATGCTTTCCTGACGCCCGGCGGCGACCTCTTCAAGCAACCGCAGCATCTGCACGTCGATCGAGCGCAGCCGCATCCGGATCTCGGCATCGACCTCGCTGTCCTGCGCGGCCGCCGCGCGCTCGGCCAGCCCCTCCATCGCGGCGGTCAGGCGGCCCTGCCCCTCGGCCATGCGCTGCAGGCTGAGCGCCTGCGCCGCGCGGGCGTCGATCTCGGCGCCCATCCGCTCGGCCAGCGCGCTGACCGCGTCCGCCAGATGGCCGAGCCGCGCATCGACCTCGGCCCGCGCGGCATCGCTTTGCAGAAAGAGGCCGCGCATCGTGTCGACCTGTTCGGCCATGTGGTCGAGCACCTCGGCCACCGCCGACATCTCGCCCTCGCCCTCGCCGGTCGAGAAGCTGAGCCGGGTGATCGAGGAAATCCATTCCTCGAGCTCGCGATAGAAGCGGTTCTGGCCATGCGTCACGAAGAGCTCTAACAGCCCCACAACAAGCGACCCGGCAAGCCCCAGAAGCGAGCTGGAAAACGCCGTGCCCATGCCGCCGAGCTGCGATTCAAGCCCGGTCATCAGCTTGTCGAAGACCGCCAGACCGCTTTCGCCCTCTTGCGGGGCGAGCGCGCGGATGGTTTCGACCACCGCCGGAACGGTCGTGGCAAGGCCGTAGAACGTGCCCAGAAGGCCAAGGAAAATCAACAGGTTAGACAGGTAGCGCGTGATATCGCGGGCCTCGTCGATCCGGGTCGCCACCGATTCAAGGATCGAGCGCGAGGCCGAGGTGGCGATCCGCCGTTGCGTGCCGCCGCGGCCCAGAAGGGCGGCCAAAGGCGCCAGCATCTGCGGCGGCGTATAGGCCGGGCGGCCGGGGCGATCGGCGGCGAAGCTTTCGATCCAGCTCACCGCCTTGACCAGCTGCACCACCTGCCAGAAGCAGGCCAGCACCCCCATCACGAAGACCGTGGCAATCAGCCCGTTCAGCCAATAGTTCGCGGCGAAAATCGGGAAGATCCGGCCATAGGCGAACCACCCCCCCGCGGCCACAAGGCCCAGCACGATCAGCATCGAGATGACCTGCCGCACCGGCTGCGAGAATTGCGCGTCAAGCCTGATGGCGCCGCTCATGTCCTGCCTCTGTCGTCTTTTTCGGGAACGTCGGGCCGAGGATAGGCGGGCGCGGCGCGGCTCACAAGTGTTAACCCACCAGCGCGCGGACGCGTGATGCGAGCCAGTCGAGGTCGGGATCGGCAAGCCCCAGATCGTGCAGATGCGCGGCGGTGTTCCACAGGTAATCGCGGTTGGGCCCCCGCGCGCCGGTCGCCCGGGCGATGATCTGCGCCTGTTCCTCGAGCGGATGGGCGCAATATTGCGGGCCCTGCGGGTCGATCACATAGGTCACCGCCTCGATCTGCGTGCCGTCGGCGCAGCTCAGCCCCAGCCAGCGCTCCAGATAGGCGTCCGAGACCAGCTCGCGCGCGCGGGTGGCAGCCAGCACCGCCTCGGCCTGATCGGGGGCGACCCGCATCGCGAGCCCCGCGCAGCTGGCGCCCGCGCAGGCATCGAGCGCCAGCACCAGCCCCGGCGCCTCGGGCGTGCCGCGGAAATGGATCGAGCGCATGCAGAAGCTGCGCCGCCAGCCGGTCAGATGCGTCACGCGGGTCTCGGCCGGGGCAAAGCCCGGGTCCCACAGAAGCGAGCCATAGCCAAAGATCCATAACGTTTCGGTCATCGCGCTGGCCCTCCTGTCTCGGGCGGGATACATCGGGGGGCGGGGCTTGCAAAGGGGTGGCGCG
>JACXUS010000128.1 GCA_014763785.1 Sphingomonadales bacterium
GGATGCCTCCGGCGGGGATATTTGGAGCACTGTTGAGGGAAAGCTCCAGCCCCTCCTTCTCCTCAACAGTGCCCGAAATATCCCGGGGGGCGGCGAAGCCGGGGGGCAGCGCCCCCCCTCCGACGTCAGATCTTGCGCGCGCGGGTTTGTCGGGGCACCAAGGGGTATGGAACAACGCCCGGATATCCTCTGCATCGGCTCGGTCCTGTGGGACATCATCGGCCGCGCCAATGTGCATATGCGCGCGGGCTCCGACGTGCCCGGGCGGATCGAGCGGCTGCCCGGCGGCGTTGCGATGAATATCGCGATGACGCTGACCCGCTTCGGCCTGCGCCCCGCGATCCTCACCGCGATCGGGCGCGACAGTCAGGGCGCCGATCTCATTCAGGCGGCCGAGAGGATGGGGATTGACTGCGGCTATCTCTATCGCTCCGACGATCTGCCGACCGACCGTTACATGGCGATCGAGGGCGCAAACGGGCTGATCGCCGCCATTGCGGATGCGCATTCGCTGGAACAGGCGGGCGTCAAGATCCTGCGGCCGCTCACTGACGGGCGGCTCGGCTCGGCCCGCGCGCCCTGGGCCGGGCCGATCGCGCTTGATGGTAACCTCACGCAGGCGCTTTTGTCCGAGATCGCGACCTCGGCCCTTTTTGCCGCGGCCGATCTGCGCGTCGCCCCCGCCAGCCCCGGCAAGGCCGAGCGTCTGGCGCCGCTGATGCGTCATCCGCGCGCGACGCTCTATGTGAACCTCGAAGAGGCCGGGATCCTTTGTCAGCGCGAGTTTGCCAGCGCCGAGGCCGCCGCCCGCGGGCTGATCGAGCGCGGCGCCGCGCGGGTTCTGGTGACCGATGGCGGGCGCGCCGCGGCCGATGGCATCCGCGGCCCCGGCGGCCCCGAGGTGATCAGTGCCGCGCCGCCCCCCGTCCTTGTCACCCGCGTGACCGGCGCGGGCGATACCTTCATGGCGGCCCATCTCGTGGCCGAACGCGAGGGCTGCCCCCGTGGCCCTGCGCTCGAGCGCGCGCTGAAGGCCGCCGCCCGCTATGTTTCCGGAGAGAGTGCCTCATGATGACCGCCCCCTTCCCCTCGTCCGCGCCGCTGCGCGTGGCCCCCGAAGTCCGCGCCGCGCTGGAGGCCGGTGCGCCGGTCGTGGCGCTCGAATCCACGATCATCACCCATGGCATGCCCTATCCGCAGAACCTTGAGGCCGCGCAGATGGTCGAAGAGGCGATCCGCACCGCGGGTGCCGTGCCCGCCACGATTGCCGTGATGGAGGGCTATATCCACATCGGCCTGACCGAGGTCGAGCTGGAGCGTCTGGCCCATGCCCATGATGCGATGAAGCTCAGCCGCGCCGATCTGGCGGCCTGTCTTGCGGGCGGCGGCATCGGCGCGACCACTGTCGCGGCGACGATGATCTGCGCGGCGCTTGCGGGGATTCCTGTCTTCGCCACCGGCGGCATCGGCGGCGTGCATCGCGGCGCCGAGGACACGTTCGACATCTCCGCCGATCTGGCGGAACTGGGGCTGAGCCCGGTCACCGTGGTTGCGGCGGGGGCGAAGGCGATTCTCGATCTGCCGAAAACGCTGGAAGTTCTGGAAACCAACGGCGTGCCGGTCATCGCCTTTGGTCAGGACGATTTCCCGGCCTTCTGGTCGCGCAGCTCTGGCCTTAAGGCACCCCTGCGCGCCGATACGCCCGGCCAGATCGCCGCCGCGCATCTGATGCGCCGCCGTCTTGGCCTTGCGGGCGGGCAGCTTATCGCCAATCCGATCCCCCCCGAGGCCGAGATCCCCCGCGCCGAGATCGTGCCGGTGATCGAGACCGCGCTGGCCGAGGCCGCCGCCCAGGGCATCGCCGCCAAGGCGGTCACGCCCTTCCTTCTGTCGCGCATCTTCGAGCTGACCGAGGGCCGTTCGCTGGCGGCCAATATCGCGCTCGTGCTGAACAACGCCCGCCTTGGCGCGGCAATCGCGACCGAAATCGCTGCGCAAAGCGGGAAAAATTCTGCACCGCAGTAGGCGGCCCATTGCAGGCGGCGCGCGGGCATCTTACCTCTGGGGCAACGCCGTTCAGGATCCCGCCGATGACCAAGCCGCCGACCGACACGCCCCGCCACGGGGTCTTTGCGCGCCTGCGGGCCTCGTTCCTGACGGGGCTCGTGGTGATTTCCCCGATCGGGCTCACGCTCTGGCTGATCTGGACGATGGCGGGCTGGGTGGACAGCTGGGTCCTGCCACTGATCCCCGAACATCTGCGCCCCGAGCATTACATCGGGATCAACCTGCGCGGCGTGGGCGTCATCATCTTCCTGATCTTCACGGTGATCGTGGGCTGGCTGGCCAAGGGGCTGATCGGGCGCTCGCTGATCCGGGCGGGCGAGCGGCTCGTGGACAGGATGCCGGTGGTGCGCTCGGTCTATAACGGCCTCAAGCAGATCGCCGAGACGGTGCTGGCGCAGGGCGAGGCGAAATTCGACCGCGCCTGCCTGATCGAATACCCCCGCGCGGGGCTCAAGGCCATGGCCTTCGTGAGTTCCTGCACCAAGGGCGAGGTGGCAGCCAAGGGCGGCACCGAGGACGATCCGCTGATCTCGGTCTTCCTGCCGACGACGCCGAACCCGACCTCGGGGTTTCTGCTCTTCGTGCCGGAAAGCCAGATCACCTGGCTCGACATGTCGGTCGAGGATGCGGCCAAGCTGATCATCTCGGCCGGCCTCGTCTATCCGCCCGAGAAGAAACCCGCGGCCACGCCGAAGACGCCGCCCGCCGCGGGGGACCGCGCGCTCAGCTGAAAAGTGCTGCCAGATCGACCGAGGGCCGCACCCCGATATCGGCGCCATGCGCGCTCAGGAAGCGGTCCGCCGCCGCCTGCCCCGCGCGCTTGAGCCGCTCGAGCGTGCCGATCCCCGGCGCGACCTTGGACCCGGCCCCCAGATCGGTCATCACCGCATCATCGGCCACCATATGGATCAGCACATCCTTCATCGCGCCCGCAGGCAGGCGCTGCTCCGAAATCAGCCGCCGCACGAAGCTGATCGCGCGCAATTCCCGCAACAGCGAGGAATTGAAGCTGATCTCGTTGATCCGCTCCTCGATCTCGCCGGGGCTTTTCGGGATGCCCTCGCGCAAGAGCGGGTTGATGTTGACGATCAGCACATCGCGCGGGAATTGCGGCTCAAACAGCGGAAAGAGCGCGGGGTTCCCGGTGAACCCGCCATCCCAGAAGGCCTCGCGCTGCCCGGTTTTGGGGTCGTCGATCTCGACCGCCTGAAACAGCGTCGGCAGACAGGCCGAGGCCAGGATCGCCTCCGCCGAAACCTCGCCATCGGAAAAGACCCGGATCTTGCCGGTGCGCACATTGGTCGCCGACACGAAAAATGCCGGCCCCTCGGCGGCGCAGACCGCGTCGAACTCAAACCGCTCGACGATCCGCGCCAAAGGATTCACATAGAACGGCCCCAGATCATAGGGCGAGACAAGCCGCGCCATCTGATCCATCCAGGCCTGCGGTGAAAAGGCCTCGATCCAGCGGTTGATCGCCTGCGGATAGGGAAAGAGCGCCGAGACCCAGCGATCGAGCCGCAGATCGCTGATTTCCGACACCTGCGACCAGAGCCAGTCGAGGTTCGCGCGCGCCGCCGCCCGCCCGCCGTCGGCGCCCCCCTGCGCCAGCCCCGATTTCAGCGCAGCGCCATTCAGCGCCCCGGCCGAAGTGCCCGAAATCGCCGCAATCTCCAGCCAGCTTTCATCCAGAAGCCGGTCGAGCACGCCCCAGGTGAAGGCGCCATGCGCGCCGCCGCCCTGCAGGGCGAGGTTGATCCGCTTCGTCTTCATCGGCGTTCCTTGTCCTGACGTTGCAGGGGGGCGCTGCCCCCCGCCTTCGGCTCCCCCCGGGATATCTATGCACAGATGATGGGAAAAGACCCTCTCATCATCTGTGTCCAAATATCCCGGGGGGAGAGGCGCCGTGGCGCCTCAGGGGGGCTGGCCCCCCTCGCCCTAACGGCTCAGAGCGCCGTCCAGCCGCCATCGACCGAGATCGTCGTCCCGGTGATCTGGGCGGCATAGTCCGAGCACAGGAAGACCGCGGTACCGCCCATCTGTTCGACGGTCGCGAATTCCTTCGAGGGCTGGCGATCGAGCATCACCTTCTTGATCACCTCCTCGCGGCTCATGTTGTGCGTCTTCATCTGATCGGGGATCTGCGCCTCGACCAAGGGGGTCAGCACATAGCCCGGGCAGATCGCATTGGCGGTGATCGGCTCCTCGGCGGTCTCCAGCGCGGTGACCTTGGTCAGGCCCACGACGCCGTGCTTGGCCGCGACATAGGCCGATTTGAAGGGCGAGGCGGTCAGCCCATGCGCCGAGGCCACGTTGATCACCCGGCCCCAGCCGGCCTTGCGCATCAGGGGCAGCGCGGCCGCCGTCGTGTGGAAGGCCGAAGACAGGTTGATCGCGATCACCCGGTCCCAGGTCGCGGGCGGGAAAGTGTCGATGCCCTCGACATGCTGGATGCCCGCGTTGTTCACGAGGATATCGCAGCGCCCGGCCTGTTCGATCAGCGCGCGGCAGTCTTCGCCCTTCGACATATCGGCCTTGATATAGCGCGCGGTGACGCCGAATTCGGCGCCGAGATCCGCGGCGAGTTTGTGGTCCTCGTCCCGGTCGGTGAAGGAATTGAGCACCACATCCGCCCCCGCTTTCGCGAGTTCGCGCGCGACACCAAGACCGATCCCCGAATTCGAGCCGGTCACGATTGCAGTCTTGCCTTTGAGGGTCATGGATTTTCTCCTGAGCTATGTGCTGCGCCGACAGTAGCGCCCCCAGACGAAAGGTCCATGGCAGCCACGCCTCTCTTGAGGGGCTGCGATCCGATTGTGCCCGGCCCCGGGCCCGGCCTCCTGCCCGCCAGACCAAAAAAAACGCCCGCGCAAGGCGGGCGTTAAGTCATGAGGCAGGTTTCATACAGGCAAGAAACCTATCGAGCAGTGAGTTCTTTATAAGCACTTGGCCGCCGGTATCCAAGGGAAAAGTTTGCGCCCGCCCGCGGGGCCGGTTAGTTTTCCGCCTGAAAACAAAGCCGAACAGGGGATTGTTGCGATGACGGGATCGGTGTTTTTCCGCGCTCTGGGGGCCGCGCTCGTCGCGCTTGGCCCTGTATTTGCGGGGGCAGAGGCCCTTGCGCAGCAGGCCGCCCCGGCGCCGGGCGAAACTGCGGCCCCCGCGCATGGCCTTGCGATGTATGGCGCGCCCGCGCTGCCTGAGGGGTTCGCCCAGCTGCCCTATGCCAACCCCGATGCGCCCAAGGGCGGGCGCGTGCGCTATGGCGAATCGGGCAGCTTCGATTCGCTCAACCCCTTCATCCTGCAGGGCCGCGCGCCGCAGGGTCTGCGCGAATATGTCGCCGAATCGCTGATGGGCCGATCCTATGACGAGGCCTTCACCCTCTACTGCCTGCTCTGCGAAAGCGTCGCGACCGATGCCGCGCGCAGCTATGTCGAATTCACCCTGCGCCCTGAGGCCCGATTCTCGGACGGAAGCCCGGTCACCGTCGAGGATGTTATCTGGAGCTTCGAGACCTTGGGCACCCAAGGTCATCCGCGCTATCAGAACGCCTGGCGCAAGGTCGCTTTGGTCGAACAGACCGGCGAACGCAGCCTGAAGATCACCTTCTCCGAGGCCGACCGGGAACTGGCGCTCTTGATGGGGCTGCGCCCGGTGCTGCAAAAGGCGCAATGGCAGGGCCGCGATTTCGCCACGACCACCGATCTCGTGCCCATCGGCTCGGGCCCCTATCGGCTGGTGCAGGCCGAGATGGGCAAATTCGTGCGCTATGAGCGCAACCCCGACTGGTGGGGCAAGGACCTGCCCTTCAACAACGGCCTGTGGAATTTCGACGAGATCCGGCATGATTATTTCGGCGATGCCAATGTGATCTTCGAAGCCTTCAAGGGCGGCGAGATCGACGTCTGGCGCGAGCTGAATGCCGCGAACTGGGGCAAGAATTTCGACTTCCCCGCGGTGCGCGGGGGCCGCGTGATCAAGGCCGAGGTGCCGCATCAGCGCCCCTCGGGGATCAACGGTCTGGTGATGAACACCCGCCGCCCGGTCTTTGCCGATTGGCGGGTGCGCGAGGCGATGACGCTGGCGTTCAACTTCGAATTCATCAATCAGGCGCTCAATGACGGGACCGAGCCGCGGATCACCTCCTATTTCTCGAACTCGACGCTCGCCATGCAGCCCGGGCCCGCGACCGGACGGGTGGCCGAGCTGCTTGCGCCCTTTGCCGCCGATCTGGTGCCCGGCGTGATCGAGGGCTATGCCCTGCCCGTCTCGGACGGGCGCGAGCTGAACCGCGCCAATACGCGCAAGGCGATGGCGCTCTTGGAAGAGGCGGGCTGGACGGTGGGCGAGGGCGGCGTGCTGCGCGATGCCGCAGGCGCGCCCTTCAGCTTCGAGATCCTGTTGCGGCAGGGCGGCGGCTATTGGTTCGGCCCCTATGACCCGCAGCCGGTGGTGGATATCTACCTCGAGGCGCTCTCGCGGCTTGGGATCTTCCCCAAGGTGACGGCAATCGACGATGCGCAATATCAAAGCCGGGTGAAGAGCTTCGATTTCGACATGGCGTGGTATCTGCGGGCGCTGACGCTGAGCCCGGGGAATGAGCAGAGCTATTACTGGAGCGCCTCGGCCGCCGAGGAGCCGGGCAGCGGCAACTGGATGGGCATGAAGGTGCCCGCCGCCGAGGCGATGATCGGCGCGATGCTGAACGCGCGCGATCCCGCGGAATTCACCGCCGCCGTGCGCGCGCTCGACCGGATCCTGACCGCGGGGCGCTATGTGATCCCGGCCTGGTTCAGCCGGGTGTCGCGGATCGCGCATATCGACGCGCTGCACTACCCCGAGCGGCTGCCGCTTTATGGCGACTGGACCGGGTTTCAGCCCGATGTCTGGTGGTATGAGGCGCAGTGATGCGGCGGATCGTTCTTCTGGCGCTGCTCGGCCTCTCGCTGGCCGGATGCAACACGATTGCGGGCCTGGGTGAGGATGTCTCGGACGGCGCGCGCAGGGTGCAGGGCTGGTTCTGAGCCGGGCCTTGCGGGACCCCGGTTTCTGGGGTTGCGTTGCTTGGCGGGCGCGGCTGGGGGCTCTGCCCCCTCGGGCTGCGCCCTCACCCCCGGGATATTTCAGCACTGTTGAGGGGGCACGGGCGCGCAGAGACCCCCGCGCCCTTCATCCCCGGTTGACCGATAAGGCCGATTTTCCTTTCCCTCCGGCGCGTTAGGGCGCACTCTCGAAGGGTGGGGAGAGGAGCCCCGGGAAGGAGGATGCGATGAAATGGCATCATGTTCAGGACAACTGGCCTGCATTTTTCGATGCGATCCGGGATCGCTGGCCCGGCGCCGAGGAGGCGGCCCTTGAAGAGGTCGATGGCGATCAGCGCGCCTTCATCGCCTATATCGCCGAGCTGACCGGGCAGGAGCCGGGCGATGCGCGCGACGAGATCCGCGACTGGCTGACGGGCGAGCTGCCCTCGGATGTGGTCATGGACCCGCGCCACGACAATCATTCGATCTCGCTCAGCCGCAAGTTCGTGCCCGAGGGCGAGGACGAATATGACGACGATGCGCGCTTTGGCGACGACGGCTAGGCGCTGGCGGGGGACGAGGCGGCCGGGTAAGGCCCGGCCCGGGTCGCCTAGGCGGTGAAGTGGGGCGGCCGGGATCCTGTGCCAGTGCCTTCATCGCCCCCCCGGCGCGCCCAGAGAGATCGCGCGCGCGCCGCGGCGGGGTCGCTTTCCGGGATGGCCCGTCGCGCCAAAGGCCCGTCGCGCCCCAGACCCGTCCGGCACACCCGCGGCCCCTGCGCTGGGGGGCGCTGCCCCCCGGCTCTTGCGAGCCTCCCCCCGGGATATTTTTGCACAGATGATGCGGCCCGGGACTGAGACGGGGGTCTGAGACTGGGGGGCTGAGACTGGGGGGCTGAGAC